>CAZCKQ010000113.1:0-6146 GCA_964499315.1 uncultured Eubacteriales bacterium
GATTGATGATGAGACGGGAAGGCTGAGCAAGAAGATTGATGATGAAACGGGCAAACTGAGCAAGAAGATTGATGCAATTAGCGTCGACCTCGCTGAGCACCGGGCTGATACCGAGAAACACCGGGCGGCTTATAAAGTGTCTGAGTAGCAAGCGGTTCTTCCATGGTTCTTTACGGCCCACCCGGTAGGAGCGGCTTTAGCCGCGAACCATACTGCCCACAAAAAGTCCTTGATTTTGTGCCGCCATTATGGTTTAAATACATGCATTATAAGAGGCGCTAGAAATAAGGAGGGGGTAGGGTGCAACAGGGTATTCGTATATGCCTCATCTTCTCCGAGGATTTAATTCCTTTCGATAAGGTGGGGATTTTTTTGCCGCTCTATCCGAGAGGAGATGCCCCGAAATAGAGGAATGACAGAGGCCGAAGCTCAAGTTACAAAAAGAACTCAACCGTAATTCTCCGGTAGGAGCGGCTTCAGCCGCGAAAAAGATTGAACCATCACCTCAGTCCGTCATTGCGAGGAGTCCCGTCGGAGACGAACGAAGCAATCCCAGTTTTGTAATTCGAGCTTTGAACTTCATTTGAACTTTGGAATTTGTCATTTGGCCTTTTAACATTTGAACTTTGATCTTTGTCGTTTGACATTGTAGTTCCGAATGGAGGGCCATGCTCCGTCATGGCCCCAACGAAACAACGGCATGCTTAAGAGCGCCCTCCCAGTAGGGGCGCATGGCCCCTGTGCCTTGATCTGTCATATGGAAGAATCGGCGCTGACGCGTCTGAGAAAACGTAACAGGCCGGCGGGAAATAATTTTTGGAAGAGCATAACAGAGAGTTATTCCACTTTTCACCTACGTCCCCTATATTCGTCCCCTATTTTCCATTAAAATGCGGGGACGACCGGCCGGTCGCCCCTGCGGAACCGTATCAAAGGAGGAAAAGATGAAAAGAATATTGTTAGTAAGCGCGCTGTTACTGGTTCTGCCCTGCCTGGTGTTTGCGGGAGCGCTGCCCGACACCGGTCAGACGAAATGCTATGATGCGGCGGGAAGTGAGATCATTCCCTGTCCATCTGAAGGTGAAGATTTTTACGGGCAGGATGCCAACTATGTACCCTGCAATCCCCATTCTTATGTCAGCCTGTCCGGCGGGATCATGGTGCTGGACAATGTCACTGGATTGATGTGGGAGAATAAAACCGACGATGGCTCGATCCATGATAAGGACAACACTTATAATTGGTCAGCCGCAACAAGTGTCTTTATTGCCACGCTCAACTCACAGAATTTTGGCGGCTATGCAGACTGGCGCTTGCCGACAATACGAGAACTCTTTACCATTGTTGATAACAGTAGAACTAACCCGAGCATACATATCGGCTATTTTCCCTTCACTCAGTCGGCCAACTACTGGTCGTCTACTACTCACGCGACCAGTTCCGACGGTGCCTGGCGCCTCAGTTTCAGTGATGGCTCTGTGGACGGCAGCAGTATGGACGACAGCTACTATGTGCGCGCCGTGCGCGGTGGACAGTGATTGGTGCTTTGGCTATTTCCGGAGAGGGCCAACCGAATCAAGGTATGGAAGGGATAAAGAAAGAACGCAAGCGCATTTGATGATCTTTCAGTAAACGAATACTCGCATGGCACGATACGAGCATTTGCCCATTTATAAAAAGGCGATTGAACTGGCCGTGTACATTCAACAGGTGGTACGGAGTTTCAGTCGCTATAACAAATACAGCATCGGCACGGAACTGAGAGAATTGTCCCGAAGTGCTATTTTACTGATCATAAAGGCAAATTCACACAGGGATAAAAGCAGGATATTGCCTCAACTGGTTGAAACCTGTGAAATGCTCAAGACATCAATTGTTTTTGCAAAGGAGGTGAAAGCATTTGCCAGTTTTAAGAGTTTTCAGCATGCCTCAAGTTTAGCGGTCGTTTTGTGCAAACAGAGCGAGGGATGGCTTAAGAGCAGCCGACGTAGTGAGAATCATCAACCAGCCATAAAGGATGGGTAGATGAGCGTGCTCAAGAACACTGTGCGCCTTCCCCGCCATTTCAAAATGGCATTTTCATGCAGGGTATCGAGTATTCGATATCCGGTGGGTGATAAGCCGTCAAGTGGGAAGGTAAATGGAGTCGTCCAACTACTGGTCGTCTACTACTCACGCAAACAATTCAAACAATGCCTGGCGCCTCAGTTTCAGTGATGGCTCTGTGGACAACAACAATATGAACAACAGCAACTATGTGCGCGCCGTGCGCGGTGGAAAGTGTTCACTGCTCTCCTTTGAGTCAGTCTATAAAGCTTATGTGGATTGCCGAAAAAGGAAACGAGGTACCGTTAATGCGCTCATGTTTGAATATAAGTTGCTGGACAACCTCTTTAGTCTGGCATCCGAGCTGCAAAGGGGAGTGTACCGGCCATCCCGCTCTGTTTGCTTTGTAACCCAGTCTCCGAAACTGAGAGAAATATTTGCCGCTGATTTTAAAGACAGGGTTGTGCACCACCTGGTGGTGCGGGAACTTGAGAAATATTGGGAGCGGCGTTTCATACATGATTCCTATGCATGCAGGGTGGACAAGGGTATCCATGCCGCGGTGAAACGCCTGCAGAATTTCATGCTGAGGGCTACACGAAATCAGAAACGGACAGCATTTTTCATGCAGCTGGACATACGTTCTTTTTTCACCAGTATCGATAAACAGATTCTGTTTTCTGTTTTAAAACGGGGTATCAATTCAGAGGAGTTGCTGGCCTTGCTCTCAATCATAATCTTTCATGATTGCACTGAAGATTATGTGTTTAAGGGTGACCGAGGGTCGCTGAGAAAAATACCCGCTCATAAGTCTCTCTTATACTCGGGCAGGGATAAAGGGGTTCCCATAGGCAATTTAACCTCCCAGTTTTTTGCCAATGTGTATCTGAATGAGCTGGATCACTTTATTAAGCACAATTTGCGTTGCCGCTTTTATCTGAGATACGTGGATGATTTTATTTTAATTGACGCATCGCCGGATAAACTTCTCGCATGGCGGGAGCGGATTAATAAGTATCTGCAAGCGCATCTAGCGCTTGAGCTTAAAGAGAAAAGTGTTCTGAAACGGGTTTCAGAAGGGGCCGATTTTCTGGGCTACATTGTGAGACCAGGCTATATGCTGGCGAGGCAAAGGGTAGTCAATAATTTAAAAGCGAAACTCTCCGCGTTTCGCGAAAAGGTCATACATGAATTTTGTATCAAAGGACGGAAAATATGCCGGTTATCATTAAGGCCGGATTTAATAACCGAAATTCGTCAAATGCTGGCATCATATTTAGGACACTTCCGGCACGCAAATACTTTCAATCTGGTTAATTCTCTATTGGAAAAACATTCATGGCTCAAGGAACTATTTTGTTTGAAGGATGGGAAAATAACAGAGAGGTATGCGTATGCAGGTGTTCATTGTTCGCTAATGGATCAGATTGAATTTTACCGACGTCGACTGAAAGATTATCTGCTATTCTTCCAGGTGGGTAATTATATGGAGTGTTACGACCAGCATGCGCTTATTCTTAGCAAGATATTGAAACTAAAGATACGACGAGATTGGAGAGGTGGAAAAGTTTCCATTGGATTTCCAAAAAATATGACAGAACTTTTTACCAGGAAAACACTCGCGCTTGGTTACAATAGCGCCTTGATTGCTGAAGGAGCCATGGGCCGATATGTCTATAATCGTTATGTGAAAATATTGTACAAAGTTGAATGGCAATTTAAGGTATGACAATGCATGGAAGGGGGAAGCATTTTATGAGAAAAATTGGAGTGTTTTTATTCATGCTGCAGGTGCTATGGGCGGGCGTAACGATGGGATGCACTAATGATGGGGAATGTGATGATGGCAGATATTGCAACGGGGTTGAGGTCTGTGTTGATAATCGCTGTGTAGCGGGTGTGCTTCCTGACTGCAATGATGGAATAGATTGCACTACCGATGTATGCAATGAGGCGACTGACAGTTGTGATCACGTTCCTTATGATTATTACTGCAATGATAATAATGCCTGTACGGTGGATACCTGTACGGGGAGCGGCTGTCAGAACACCGGGCAACCAAACGGGACATCCTGCTCTGATGGGTTATATTGCAACGGAGCGGAGACGTGTGAGGGAGGTATCTGTCAAAGTGGATCCATTCCTTGTTCCGATCCTTTGTCGTGCGTTGAAGCCACCGACACGTGTGTCGCCGCGATGGTTACGGATGCGGTTACTGGATTGATGTGGGAGGTAAAGAACGATGATGGAGGGGTGCGGGACAAGGACACCACCTACACATGGCAGAATGCGCTTTCGTACTGCGAGAACCTGAATCTGGGAGGTTATAGCGACTGGCGGTTGCCGAACAGAAATGAGCTGCAGTCGCTGGTTGCCTATAACCGGCACAGTCCTGCTATCGATCCATCATTTGCCAACACGCTGTCGGCCGGCTACTGGACATCGACCACCTATGCGGGTAGTAAGAACCATGCATGGATCATCGATTTCACCTATGGAAGCGCAGGCGGCAGCGTTAAGTCAAACAGTTTCCATGTGCGGGCGGTGCGGGGAGGCGAGTGCTGGCTGCCGAATGAGTGTACCAGTGATGGGGAATGTGATGATGGCAGATATTGCAACGGGGTTGAGGTCTGTGTTGATAATCGCTGTGTAGCGGGTGTGCTTCCTGACTGCAATGATGGAATAGATTGCACTACCGATGTATGCAATGAGGCGACTGACAGTTGTGATCACGTTCCTTATGATTATTACTGCAATGATAATAATGCCTGTACGGTGGATACCTGTACGGGGAGCGGCTGTCAGAACACCGGGCAACCAAACGGGACATCCTGCTCTGATGGGTTATATTGCAACGGAGCGGAGACGTGTGAGGGAGGTATCTGTCAAAGTGGATCCATTCCTTGTTCCGATCCTTTGTCGTGCGTTGAAGCCACCGACACGTGTGTCGCCGCGATGGTTACGGATGCGGTTACTGGATTGATGTGGGAGGTAAAGAACGATGATGGAGGGGTGCGGGACAAGGACACCACCTACACATGGCAGAATGCGCTTTCGTACTGCGAGAACCTGAATCTGGGAGGTTATAGCGACTGGCGGTTGCCGAACAGAAATGAGCTGCAGTCGCTGGTTGCCTATAACCGGCACAGTCCTGCTATCGATCCATCATTTGCCAACACGCTGTCGGCCGGCTACTGGACATCGACCACCTATGCGGGTAGTAAGAACCATGCATGGATCATCGATTTCACCTATGGAAGCGCAGGCGGCAGCGTTAAGTCAAACAGTTTCCATGTGCGGGCGGTGCGGGGAGGCGAGTGCTGGCTGCCGAATGATGAGGATGGGGATAGAGATGGAATCCTAGATGATGGTGATCACAGCGGTATATCGGGAGACAATCCATGCACCGGAGGTCAAACCCAGAATTGTGATGACAATTGCCCCAACATTTACAACCCCGACCAGGCGGATGCAGATGCAGACGGAATTGGCGACGCATGCGATGAGTGCGGCGACCATAATGACTGTGGCTTATGCGGGAAATGCCAGGGCAACGTGTGTGTTCCGCAATCAGTCGGTGAAGATCTTAAAGATGAATGCTCCAATGTTGACTGTGCATCAGGTTCCTGCAACGGTGCAGGCGCATGCGGGGTCCACCCCGCAGGAACTGTATGTAGAGTGGCTAGTGGGGTCTGCGATGTGGAGGAATACTGTACAGGCAGTTCTGCAACATGTCCGCCTGATCTCAAATTACAAGGCATATGCAGACCTGTTGCCGGGCCTTGCGATCTTGCTGAATACTGCGATGGTGTCGGCAATGATTGCCCGGCGGACCAGTTCCGACCCAACACCTACGAGTGCAGACCTGACAGCGGCGTCTGTGATGTGGCGGATTTCTGCACCGGAAACTCTGCCGACTGTGTCAACACGTATGAGCCAGACGGTACCCCCTGCAACGATGGGCTATTTTGCACGGTTACCGATCAATGCCAGGGTGGGCTTTGCATCGGCACCGGAAGTCCCTGTCCCGGCCAGGTGTGCGATGAGGAGTTAGGCCAATGTGTTGGCTGTTTAAAGGACAGCGACTGCGAGGATGGACG
>CAZCKQ010000114.1:0-6137 GCA_964499315.1 uncultured Eubacteriales bacterium
GGGAAAAGCTCGAGTCCGAGCGCTTTCACCCCTGTGCGGGCCGCAAGCGCAAGTCTGCCGTGCCTTCGGTAAACATCACGCAGCCCTTCTTCCCTGATGATCTTCAGGGCTTCGGCCTGCCCGGCTATAAGGGATATGGCAGGAGTGTACGGCGGATTTTCCGATATCTCTTTGAGAATGCCCTTTCTGTATTTACGATAATCCCAGTAGAATTTAGGGAGCTTTGATCTGCTGCAGGCATCCCAGGCCTTATCGCTGAGACAGGCATATGCCAGCCCGGGAGGGGCCATAAGCGCCTTCTGCGAGGAGGTGACCACCGCGTCCACGCCCCAGTTGTCGGTTTGGAGGTCTATCCCGCCGAGAGAGCTGTTAGCGTCCACGACGAGCAACCGTTCGGTATTTCCGGTGAGCTTCGAGACAGCCTCGATATCGTTTGTGACGCCGGTCGAAGTTTCGTTATGTGTAATCAAAACGCCTTTTATGCGCCTGTCGGTATCTTTGTCAAGTATATCGGCTATTTTGCCTATATCGGCAGCCTCACCCCAGACAGTATCCAGTTTTATAACATTCAAGCCGAAAGCGGCGGCTATATCGGCGAACCTGTCGCCGAAAGAACCGATACTCACAGCCAATACGCTATCGCCGGGCGAGAACAAATTCGCTATAGCCGACTCCATAGCCCCGGTGCCGGAGGAAGCGAATACAAGCACTGTGTTTTTTGTCTGAAATACATATTGGAGGTCTGTTTCAAGCCCGTCGAAAATGGCTTCGAATTCCTTTGTCCTGTGGTGTATTATCTGCCTGCCCATAACCTCCAGGACTCTCGGCGGTATCATCGTAGGCCCCGGGGTCATCAATAGCTTCACATTCTGCATATTTCCTCCGACTTTTCAGCTTAACTGCTGAGTTCCAATTCTTATAGCTAAATACAATTTTTGAGGATGTCGTCGATAGTATCGCGTCTTCTTATCAATTCGGGCGTGCCGTCGGTTTTTACGATCACCTCGGCGGGCCTTGCCCTGTTGTTATAATTCGAAGACATGGAATACCCATAGGCTCCGGCGTCCATTATTCCGAGCAGATCGCCTTCCGCGGCCGGCGGCAGGCTTCTGTCCTTCGCGATGATGTCGCCGCTCTCGCAGATATTGCCCACCACTGTGGCAATCCTGCGCCTGCCTGACTTTAAAGGCGCGCCGCCCCTGTATATTTCAATGTCGTGATGAGAATCGTACATCACAGGCCGCGCTATTACGTTGAAACCTATATCGGTCCCAATAAAAACCGTCTTATAATTCTTCTTGACCGAATTGACGGTACCCAGCAACACTCCCGATTCCGCAACGATATAACGCCCCGGTTCGACTTTAAATCTGATCTTTGAAGTTCGGCGGTTCCTGCCCTCGTAGCTCTGCGCCCATGGGGCGGCAACAGCCAGCAGGTCTGCTCCGAGCTTCTTCAGGTCCAGTCTTCCCTGGCCTTCCTGTTTTCTGTACGGTATGCCGAAACCTCCGCCGAAATCTATGAATTCTATAGTGTCGAACTCGTCGGCTATCGTGAGCAAAGCTCCGGCGGCTTCCAAATACAGGCTGCCGTCCATAAAAAGCGAACCGATGTGCTGATTGACGCCGGCAAGCGTAAGGTCATATTTTTTGAGAATCTCTTTAACTTCCGCGACCATATCGGAATTGATTCCGAATTTGGTCTTCTTCCCCGCGGTGACGACTTTCTCATGGTGCCCCGCGCCCTTGCCGGGATTGAACCTCACGGCAACCTTGCTACCCGGACTGCGGCGCCCGATCAATTCGAGCTGAGAAAGCGAGTCGGCGCTGGTCATTATCCCCAATCCGGCCGCATATTCAATCTCTTCGGCTGATACGTTATTGGGTATGAAGAATATCTCCTCGGGCTTGAATCCGGCCTTCAGCAGGGCCTGTATCTCGCCGGGCGACATCGCGTCGGCCTGAAGGCCTTCTTCCCTGATTATTTTAAGAAGCCGAATATTTGAATTGGCTTTAGGGGAGTAATTCGCCTTGAAATCCGGATAGTCCATCAAAGTGGCTATTTCGCGGCATCTTTCCCTTAATATCCGCTCATTGTATACATATAGCGGGCTTCCGTATTTTTCTATAAGCTGCTTTGGATCGGTCTTTCCGAAAAAACCGGTTTGCTGAGTAAAATACAAAGCTTGAACCCCCTTATTCATGACAAATAATATTAGAATTTGACCCTGTTGTCAATAATGGCCGTGTGTATAAATCTACCTCCAGCATAGTCAACATAATTCAATAATTATTTTGATGATTTAATAGATGATATTTCCCAAATTCTATTAAACGATGTTCTCTTAGTTTATCATATAAAATAAGCAGTTTTACAATTCACATATAACAAGAAAGAAGGTGGGTCAATGAGATGTATTAGGTCTCCTTAATAGCAACACAGGGATGCTGATCTTGAGATTATTATCTCGTAAAGCTTTAATAACGTGAAGGGAGCGTTGAAATCATGCTTCAAAATATCAATGGGAAAAGAACCTATTATTATTGGATCACAGTGATTCTTTGTGTAGCATTATTGTCAATAACAATATCTGTTTTAGCAGCAGCCCCAATTGTATACTTGAGTACGCCTGGGCTTGTAGGATACTACATGCGTAATGAATCGTTAACTGTTCAAGCAACAGTTAGTAACAATCCAACATCAGTTCAACTATACTGGGATGACATTTACAAAAAGAATTTACCACTTTTGTTCGGAACGACGTATGGAACTACATGGACCCCATCATCCGGTGATTTTCGAAAAGGGGTTTATACTGCTTATGGTTGGGCAATGGATGCAAAAATAAGAGTAACAGCGACAAATGGTGATGGAAGCGATTATGATGACCACGCCGGGCAAGTGACTTTACTTGAAAGGGAGTATAATCCTCCATATTTTATGGATTACGGTTACTCTGATATTGACTCAACATGGACATATACAGATAACCAAAACAATAGTTTTATAAGTGTGCCTACTGACACCCAATATGGTTATCATGGAAAAACCAGCACTTATAACTGCCTTGCGTATTCTGTTGAAAATGTAACTATTTGGCAGTGGCCTCTTGAATGGCCTTCATTGACAACCGCAGACGGGAAAAACTATTTACAAGCATATATGTCAAAAGGTTCTTATAATGGATATAATTATTCTGGCAGACCTGGGAGCTTGGTATATAATAATATCAGAACAACATACCAGCCTTGGACGACAAAAGTCATTTATTATGACGGAGGTCATTTTGCAGTCATAAAGGAATATAATGGTAGTGGCTATCCGAGTGTATTATATTCAAAATGGGGGTCTGCTGAGCTAATTAAATCCACATTTTTACACTGCTTTCAAGGTGGACTTTACGGAACTGCTTACTATTTTATTGACTAACATTTAGCAACTGGATAAAATTATCAAAGGAGGTTAAGTTATGATCACGAAGAGACTAAAAATAGTTTTACTGATAACAATAGCAATGTCTGTATTGTTAATATCACAAGCGTCAGCTTCCAGGAACTACTTTCAGGAGCCAAAGGAGAATATCGGAAAAGTACCGGCGCATCTGGTCTGGAATCCTGAGACCGGAGGCTATTATGACCCGTCTGAAGTCGAATGGGACTCTGCAAGCCAAAGGTATATCGATAAATTCATTGACCATGCAGATGTTGATTTGAGTGAGTTATCGTACGGTACAAGCGAAGAGGAATGGGTGGAAGAAAATAAAAACAGCAATAATAAACTTTATCAGACCTTAATAAGTTATTATGAGTACTATAGAAAAAATCCTGGTCAACTTATATTTTCAAGGTATGAACCGGAAAGAGATATTCCCTTAAAGTACCTGATAGAATTAGGTCCGGAATATGTACCAGATATGATAAAAGAAATGGAAAATGGCAGTCCATGGGCAGGTTTATTGACGTATGCTGTTGATATGATAATGAATTGGCACATTCCACCTTCATACTTTGACGCCTCAAAAGAAGGTATAATCAAATGGGTTGATTATGTAAAAAGTAACTATTACCAAAATGGAAAATTGATTTTGAGCCCATAATCTGCCGTAGAGTTTCTGTAACTAGCTTTTGCCGTCGCAAGTTTTGCCGCCGCAAGCATTCGGCGGCTTCTTTATTTCCTTCAAGGTATTCATGCAGCTGTATAATTATAGAAATTATCATAAAAAAATAATATAATAGTATTGATGCATTTCGGAGTCGTATAAAACTCCGCAAAGGGTGTGTATTATGATTGTAAAGAGACTAAAAATAGTTTTACTTATAACCATAGCGATGTCCGTATTGTTGATATCACAAGCGTCAGCTTCCAGGAACTACTTTCAGGAGCCAAAGGAGAATATCGGAAAAGTACCGGCAAATCTTGTCTGGAATCCTGAGACCGGAGGCTATTATGACCCGTCTGAAGTCAAATGGGACTCTGCAAGTCAAAGGTATATCGATATATTTATTGACTATCAAAATGTTGATATGAGTGAATTTTCATACGAAAACAGCAAGGAAAAATGGGTGGAAGATAATAGGAATAGCAATAATAAACTTTATCAGGCATTAATAAAATATTATGAGTCTTATTTAAATCATAGAGGGATTTTATCTTCATGGTATGATCCGGAAAAAGACTTTGGATTAAAATACCTATTAGAATTAGGTCCAGAATTTGTGCCTGAAATGATTGAAGAAATAGAGAATGGCAATCCATGGGCATTTAGATTGATACATGTCGTGAAAATGATAATGGATTGGGATATTCCGCCCGCATACTATAGCGCCTCAAAAGAAGGCTTGGCTAAATGGGTTGATTATGTAAAAAGCAAATATTACCGTAACGGTGAATTGATTCTGAACCCATAACCTGCCGTAAAATTTAACTCTGTTGTCAATAATGGCCGTGTGTTATAATTTACATAAAACAAGAATTCAAGAATTACGGTATTGGAGGCGCATCCATTTTGGAGGCATCAGACCGGGTACAGGTCGCGGCCGGACTCCGCGATCGGATGATTTCAATAATAATACCGGTTTATAACGAGGCCGGGCAGATTACGGCAAATGTACATAAAATCAGCTCAATTCTTGAATGCAATAATATAAGGTACGAATTCATTATCGTCGACGACGGTTCGACGGACAAGTCATGGGAGGAATTGACGGCCCTCAGTAATAATAACAGCAATATCAGAATAATCAGACTGAGCCGCAATTTTGGGAAGGAAGCCGCAATCTGCGCAGGGCTCGATTACTGCAGCGGAGACGCCTGTATAGTGATGGACGCCGACCTGCAGCACCCTCCGGAGCTCATCCCCGAAATGGTCAGGCTCTGGAATGACGAGGGGTACCAGGTCGTAGACGGCGTAAAGACGTCGCATGCAAGGACAGGCTTGTTTAATAAGATAGGATCACCTGTGTTCTACCGGATAATGAGGAGGTTGTCAGGCTTTGACCTTAACAACTCGTCTGATTTCAAGCTCCTTGACGCGAAGGTGGTAGACGCATGGAGGACGATGAATGAAAACAACACATTCTTCAGGGGAATGACGGCATGGGTGGGATTCAAGAGGACAAGCCTTCCTTTCGCAGTCGTCAGAAGGACGTCGGGTAAGTCCAAATGGACATTCCTGAGACTCTGCAAACTTGCGGTGAATGCGATAACGTCCTACTCATCGGTGCTTCTTCAGATCGTGACCATGATGGGAGTATTGTTCCTGATACTATCATTAATAATCGGCATACAGACACTATATATGAAATTCGCAGGCAGAGCCGTCAGCGGTTTTACGACCATCATACTGCTTCTGCTGCTCATAGGCAGCACCCTTATGATAAGCCTCGGCATCATCGGTATGTACATCGCCAGGATCTTCAACGAAGTCAAGTCGAGACCCCGGTACCTCATCTCGGAATCGCGCGGAATTGCCGGTGAAAGCAGTCGGGAGGCCTGATCATGCTTGGTATCCTTTACATAATGATATCGATAATCGCCGGATACATTATATTGAAATGGGCAAAGCTGCGGCTCCCAGGCTGGATGGCGATGGCGCCGGCATCGTCGTACAGCAGCCAGAAGGCACCGCGGCTTTGCGC
>CAZCKQ010000115.1:0-6034 GCA_964499315.1 uncultured Eubacteriales bacterium
CTTTCATCTCAAGCATCATTCTGTTGGCTATCCGATCGGTGTCCACCCCGTATTTGAATATCCCGGGCTTTATTCCAATCTCATGCAGTTCGCTTTTTATATCTTCAGGATCCAATTGCTCGCACCCGATTACCTCAATCGACCAAATGAATGAAGCCATCAGGTTTATTAATAAAAAGAATATCAGAAGGCCTGCGGCGTAAGCCTTTCTTCTGTTAAGCCTCCTGATGATGAATGGCATACCTCTCTTGCGTATGATCGCGACCTTCGTCATGGATTTTCTGGCTGCAGGCCTGATCATCCTAAAACCTTTAATGCTAGTTTTGAGCATCAGGCTTCCGTCTTTTGAATGCTTGATATCCCACAGAAATATCTGCCGTATTGAGCAGATATTAATGAACCTCTCGATAAAAGGCCCTTTAACCAGGATTACCACATATCCCTTTAAAAAATTCCACAAGCTGAAAAGCAGCAATCTCTTACCCCACCTTAACGGATATCAAAATCAATTTGTGTAAAATTGCCTCTTACAAGCATGTTTTCACTCGTTACTTCAATCACCTCAAGACCTGACCCTTTTATTCCAATTATCCCATTGCCGGTATTTATCCGGACGTTATTCTCACTATAGTCCACCATTCCTTTATGGTTTTCAATAAATATGCTGACATTGCCTATGACCACCATTTTAGGCAAATTCAGCACAATTTCCTTAGGCAATTCAAATGTATCCGCCAGAAACCCCCTTACCTTATCCTTCCTGTTTTGTTTATGATGGCTCATAATTCATCCAATGTCCCAAACGTATAGCCTTTTTGCTTAATATCTTTGATTATCCTGTCCAGGGCGTCGAGATTGTCTCTTGATACGGCGTGCAGGAGCATTATCGAACCGTTATGAAGATTTTTAATAACCTTTTCATATGCATACTCTGCTCCTCTGATCTTATCCCTGAACCAGTCGTCATACGCAAAACTCCAAAAAACATTGCGGTAACCAAGCTCATTTGTTATCTTCAGGCTTCTTTCGCTATATTCGCCTTTGGGCGGCCTAAGAAAAACCATATGTGAGCCGAATTTCTCAAAAAACAATTTATCAAGCCCCATTACTTCAGCTTTGATACCTTCTTCGTCAAGAGCCGGAAGGCATTTGTGATTAACTGTATGGTTGCCGACGATATGGCCCTCGTCCAGCATCCTTTTTACCAAATCGCCTTCTTTTTTCAGATAATGTCCCGTAATAAAGAACGCTGCCTTTATGTCATTTGCTTTAAGCACATCAAGAATCCCCGCCGTATATCCTGCTTCGTACCCTTCGTCAAAGGTCAGATATACTGTCTTCTTTGAAGAATCGCCCACAAAGAAGCTCCGATATTTTCCCAAAAGCTCACGCGTACCGGGATCGGCTTCTGGCACCTGGTTGTCAGGTTTTCTGCGGATGCCCCATCTGAGCAACCTTTCGAATGAATCCGTCTGTGAGCCGGATGCTATCGGAATTGAGACCTCAAGGGCATCATCCAGATCGACACACGCAATTTCCTCGTCATAGTAAACATCTGAGACGGTATTGGCATCATCTGAGCATGCCCCTCCCAAACAAAGAACAAAGCTGTAATCAGGCATAATGCCAAGTACGAAGGATTTAAATATGCTTTAAAATTATTCACAGCATATTCTCCTAAACAAAAATCTACTATTTATTTATATTAGGGTTATTATATTAAAATGCAGAACAGGGCTAGTTTACAGGATTCAGATAATCGATCTTGATAACCGTCCCGTCATCCCTCACTTTTGGAATCGTAATATTTTCGGATTGCTTTATACTCACCTTGAGATTCAGCTCTTCAAGCTTTTCAATAATACCGTTAATAATCATCAGCGAATGCTGTATCCTCTCCGGGTCACCTATGGCTTCAATGACAAATGGGGCAACCATCTGCCTTCCGTTTATCATGATGTACGGCGGAGCTGACCTGATTTCGGTCATTGCGACAACACGCTCCTTATTGACGGAAATGGCCTGCACATCGCAAGCCCTCAGTTCATTCAGGACTCCAAGGATATCCATATCCACGACGTCGAACTCTTCACCGTTGTCGATCGTAATGATAACGCCTTTTCCCTTTACATCGACAAGACCGCCGAATATCCTTGCGGTTTGCAATTCGTTCAACAGATTTTGCGTTGCCAGGCTATCGCCGGCTTTTGCATTCTCGTACTGTGACACCTCTTTCTGAAGCTCTTCATTCCGCTTCCTGAGGTCGTTGTTCTGATTTTGCAATACGATAAGATCATCAATAAGTTCTTCAGCTCTCTTATTCTGAAAGGCAGATATCCCCTGATTATAGTTTATGCTTTTATACTGCCAGGCAATCATTGTGCCAAGTATGATACATATCAATGTAATTGCTATATTCCTACCTAACCTCACTTCGCGCAACCTCCAATCCGGAAACACGGCTTACCGGGTCATCAAATGCAGGGATAACGATAGATGCAGATTTTTTTACATCCACCCTTATATTATCATATTTCATTAATGCTATCCTGTCGCTCAGCTCCAGACTTTCAACCAACCTGGCGGGATTGCCTATGGCCTTTATTATATACGGCACGGAATACCTGTTGCCGTTGATCCTTATTGTCGGTCCCGCGCAGACGAGTTCGCTCATAGGCGTTATACGCTCATCATTTATGGATATCGCCTGAGCGCCGGCTTTTTTAAGATCATTCAATATGATCCTCATATCGGTATCATGGATAATCAGAAGATTAGGATCTACATTTGTTCTTGCGGGCGCATCGTTTAACGTTATTATAACCCCCGGTCCTTCGACAGAAGTCAGGCACGCCTTTAATCTCGCGATTTCCCAATCACCCAGTATATGTGGATTCTGGCTGTTCTCCAAAAAATACTTTATCAATTGGTCTTTTTTAGTCAGGAGTTCCGATACCGAATTCTTCAACGCATTCTGCTTGCTCAACTCCGCTTCTATCTGCGTTTTCAGTCTTTCGATATCTAATGCGTTCTTGCCCGATTGGCTCTTGACAAAAGTGCTCCTGAATTGGAGCGACAAAACCATACCGAAAATCAGGAGCGCCATTGCGAAAATTGTGCTGTATCGCTTTAGAACCATACACGTATTATAGCATATATTACAGGTCTTGTTACAGGTCTTGTTTTATGATATTTTTGACTTTTTCAGCGTAAATGCTGGAGAGTTCTTCGGCAAATTCCTCGGAATACCCTTCGCTTATTATCCTGAAGACGGGCTCCTGCGCATCGGGGAGAAGGAGCACCCAGCCATTGGGCTGATGTATCTTCACCCCTTCGAGAGTCTCTATTTTATCGTTGGAGTGCTGCTGTATAATTTGTCTTATGACCTTGCCCTTCGATTTCCAGGGACATCGCACATTAATCCTGTTCATATGGAATTCCGGGATCATGTCTGACAGGTCGGATAGCCTCAGGTTTTTCTCGGCCATGAATTCAAGTATCTTGACCAACCCGGCCAACGCGTCGAAATTCAATACAAATTGGGTATCGAGTTCTTTTTGGACAGCATTATCAATTATTCTCTTCATTAATTCATGGGACGTGCTTTTGGACCTGACTACCCTGCAATTGCTGCCCTCGGCCAATTTTTCGATCACATGGCTCGCAAACGACGGGATAACGACCGTACCGCCTTGAAAGGTCTTGAACAGGATTATGGAAACCAATATGGTAAACATATCCTCGGTAATGATCCTGCCTTTATTATCAACTAACATCACCCGCTCGGAAAAATCCTCAAGAGATACGCCTAAATCATATTTCGCGATTTTTGTCCGGGCATTGAACGTCTTCAGTTCCACAGTTTCTACAACGCACCCTACCGAAGTCAGCAATTCCTTAACCAGCCTTGCCCCGATTCCATACTGCTTATTTAAAGCGATTCTGAACGGCAGCGACTTGATCTTCAGTGAATTGATAATATTTCTTAGGTAATAATCAGAGAAGCCATATGATATAATCGGTTTTTTGATTTTAGAAGGATCGCACCTCAAAAAATCTTCCCTTGCGAAGCAATTTTCAATTTTTCTTTCGGTTGCGCTGTCGACATTGCATCCGCTGCTATCAAGGAAATCAGAGAATACCTTGGAGGGATGGTCTAAGGAAGTACTTACATGCAATCCGCCTTTAAATCCGTAAAATCTTATCGCCGCCCTTGTTACCGGCAGAGTAAGGTTACCAAGGTCAAAAACTTCTATTCCGCTTGAAAGCATACCTGATATGAATGATAACTTCATCATTTCAGCGGCAGCCGAATCGTCATAACTTATGCCTGCGGAGGCCTTGCCGCCGAGTACTGCGCCATATGCGGCGCCAAGCTTTGAAGCGTGCTCGGGTGTAAGGTCGGTATTGATTTCCCCGGTAACGCCTCTGTTGCCGAATATTTTGCGACTCAACCCCGCGCCCCAGATCACGTTCGAATTTACTTCCGTCCCGATGTCGATGATCTTGTCGGGCCATACCTTTATACCCGGTTTTACGATGGAGTGCTCGCGTATGACGGTATTTTCGCCTATCGCCGAATGCTCCGACATGGTGCTGCCGTCTTTAATAAATACCCTGTTGCAGATGACGCTGCCGTTGACCTCCGTATTGCTGCCGATGGCGCAGTTGTCCCATATGACTGCTTTGTGTATGGTGCAACCGCCGCCTATCATATTATTATCGCCTATTACCGTGTATTTCCCTATGACCGTATCTTTACCGATCTTATTATTCTTTCCGATGACTGCAGGGGATTCGATCCTTACGCTGTCGTCGATTTCACAGCCTTCGCCGATCCAGACATTCTGCCTTATCATCCTGTAAGGCAGGTCAGCCTTGACAAGCCCGTCGAGCAGATCCATATGGGCTTGACGGTATGCTGAAAGGTCTCCTATATCACACCAATATCCGCCTGTGACAAACCCGGAAATAGGTTTGTTTTCCTTCAGCAGAAGCGGAAAAAGGTCCTTGCTGAAATCGAATGTCTGATCTTTCTTAACATAATCCATTGTCTCGGGAGATAAGACGTATATGCCCGTATTGGCAGTATCGCTGAATACTTCACCCCACCCGGGCTTTTCGAGAAACCTTGTGATGAACCCGTTTTTATCTGTCACAACTATGCCGTACTCCAAAGGCATATCCACCTTTTTAAGTACAAGCGTCGCCGCCGAACCGGAGCGGATGTGGTGTTCGATCACTTCTGCCAGATTGATGTCGGTTAACGCGTCACCGCTTATCACCACAAAAACATCGTCAATGAATCCTGCCGCTTTTTTTACCCCTCCCGCAGTACCCAACGGTACCTTTTCGACAAAATATTCCAGATTGACGCCTAATTCTGAGCCATCGCCAAAATAATCTATTATTTTTTCAGGCAGATATTGAAGAGTGGCAGCTATATTAATTATCCCGTTCCGTTTCAGCAAAGCGATGATATATTCCATAACAGGCTTGTTGACGACCGGTACCATCGGCTTTGGCCTGAAGCATGTGACAGGCCTTAATCTGGTCCCTTCGCCGCCCGCCATTATGACTGCTTTAATCATTCTATCGGGCCTCCGTTTTTGTGACGTTTTTATTATTCGCACGCAGGCGGCTTTAAATTCGGTATTTTTTAAAATGGCTGTGAGAATAATATTTTATTGAACACAAATTAATTTCAAGGTGAATATACAAGGAGGTATATCATGTTAAAAACAACTGGGCTAACCGGCAACAACGATTATTCATCTAACGGGGTCAGTATTTCTCCGTCCTTTCCGGAGCCGGGCGAAAAGGCAAAACTGGTTTATAACGGGTTGCTTGCAAAAAGCGGAGCGCGCAGTATATATGCACATGTTGGTTTCGGTAGCAGCTGGTTGAATACCGGAGACTATCAGATGACAAAAATCGGTAATTCCTTTGAAACAATGATACCCGTCTCAAAAGCCGATACTATGCAGGTCTGTTTTAAAGACGGCGCCAACAACTGGGACAATAACTCCGGCAA
>CAZCKQ010000116.1:0-5986 GCA_964499315.1 uncultured Eubacteriales bacterium
TTTCTCGCCTCCGGAGAGGCGTAATGGATATTCCTGCGACTTGTCTGCCATTGAGAACCTGTCAAGCAGTTGTCTTGCCTTTTCAAGGCAGTCGACTTGTCCCCGCTGCCTGAAAGAAAAAGCGACCTCTTCCAGCACAGAAGAGCAAAACAGATGTCTTTCGGGGTTTTGGAAGAGATAACCTACCTTTTTTGCGGTATCGGCGAGGTTTTGTTTGCGTATGTCCTGCCCATCTACCAGCACCCGGCCTTTTTGGGGCTTTAAAATGCCTATCATCAGTTTGGAAAGCGTGGTCTTGCCGCTTCCGTTTTTGCCCGTAAGCATGGCAATGCTGCCGCAATTCAGCTTAAGCGAAACGTCGCTGATTTGGAAATGCGTCTTTTGATAGCCGAAACTGATATTGTCAAGAACGATAAAGCTCATACTGCCACCCTCTCACCTTGCAGCCACCTCAACCAGACTTCCCGATGCCAAACAGTATTTCCTGTCGTAGAATTCCTCAAAATGCGGTTCATGTTCTATGATCATTATTGTCCTGCCCTGCGCTTTCAGGGCCTGTACCGCTTTCTTCAGAAGAACCGTCCCTTCTTCATCTACCTGAGCCGCCACTTCATCCAGTATGATTATCTTCGGCTGCAAAGCCAGAATGGACGCAAGCGCGATCAACTGCTGCTGCCCGCCGGAGAGCTTGTGGGGCGGACGATCCGCGAAGCCCTCCATACCCATGCCCACAGTGCGTAAAGCATCGTTTACCCTTGCATTGATTTCATCCATACCAAAGCAAAGGTTCTCCGGCCCGAATGCTATCTCGTCGATCACTGCCGGAGCGAAAAGCTGGCTTTCCGGTTCCTGAAAGACCATGCTGACCTGCTGCGCTGTTTCATATATCTCTTTATCCGCGCTGTCTTCGCCGAACAGGTATACCTTTCCTTCCAGATGCCCATGGATGGCCTTAGGAATCACGCCGCACGCGATTTTAGCCAAAGTGGATTTGCCGCAGCCCGAATTTCCGGTAATGGCTGTGACAGTACCAGCTTCAAGCTCCAGATCGACACAGCTTAAAATATTCTGCTCCTGCTTATCATATCGGAAACTGATATTCTCCAAAACAAGCGCTTTCATTGTATTTCGATGCTCATCAGGAATTTGCACCAGCGTTGGGAGAACTGGTCTTTGCGGACAATCATCTCGATCGGTCCCGAACCTCCCGATTGCTTGGTTCCCGACGGCTTGCCGTCCCTTTCGTAGATAAGATATATGTTTTCTTTATCTCTGGCTTCATCTGCCGATACTACCGACGTATACCCGTCCGCGGCCTTGAACACCACTTCTTTGGCGGCATCCAGAGAAATGCCTTTTGCTTCCAGAACGGTTGCAAGCGGCACGCCTGCAAAAGATTTCTTCACAGGGTCCTGCCCGCTCTTATCGAGATTGGCGTCAAATACGGTCTTTTCAAATGTCTTTAAATAGGCAAGGTCAAATTGTATTGTCTCGCCGCCCGATATGATCTGAACGGTTGCCGTATCCTGGCTTTGCTGCTTTTCACTCAAATCCCCGGCATTCAGTATTGCAAATACTCCCACAGCGATAGCCAGTACGACGATTATGGCAATAATTATCCATAAGTTTTTTTTGTTTATATTCTTATTCATGCGCTTCACACTTCCTCACGTTTTACTAAATGCCTTTAATTTTTTAATGATGCTCCAGGCGATCACTCCGCCCAATCCGCCCGACAAAGCGCCCGCAAAAAGCGTAAGCATCAGCGGTATTAAAGGAAGGCGGAAAAATACCGCGTTAGATAAAAAAGAGCCTGTGAGATTGGCGGCCATTCCGGCAAAGAAACAGCACAATGCGCAGCATGCCCTGTGACGTATTGCGATCAACAGCAAATCGACCATCACACCGGGCAGAATATACGTCACAAGACTCATGATGCCGTGGCTTCCGATTACGCCGGTGATCAGCACCAATACCGCCTGAACGGCGCAGGTCAGCGTGGCTGTCCATCTCTTGCCAACGAGACCGGCGGCCACGACGATGAAAAGCATATAAAAACCGCCCGCGACCGCCCCTCCCGGAATGAAGAGCGGCCCGGTGATTATATGAACAAGCGGGACCAATACAGGCTTCAGCGCTATGCCAAGCCCTGCGCACATTGCGATAATGATGATATTAAAAACCGAAAAGGATGCCAAAAATCCCTTTTTGCGCTGCCTCACCATGTCTCACCTGGTTTCACTTACTTGTTTACCTTGATTTTCTTAAGATTTTTGATCTTCATGTTGCTGCCCTGGTTTCCGGCCACAGCTTGGACAAAACCGTCTTCCGCCGTCAGTTTTTCACCGTTGACCGAGGTGCCCAGTATGGTCTTTTCATCGTTTACGATATCCGGCGTGTAATCCTTTGAGTAATCGTCCGACGCCGTCATGGTGACAGATTCATACTCCTTTACTCCCAACGCGGCCAATACGTCCTTTAGTAAAACGCCTTCCCATGTCTCGTTCACTTCAGTACCGTCCTTCTTCTTCGAAACGGTATCAATCTTTACGGTCGTAAGCTTAGCGTAATCAAGGCTTGTAAACTCCGCTTTGCTTGCCCCTTCTACCTCTACCGTCCATTCGGCCGCAGCCTGTGAATTGGGTTGAGACGCGCAGGCACATAAAGATACCAGAAGCAATATGCCTGCCAGAATAACTGCTGTTTTTTTCAGATTTTTCATGTTCTTACTACCTCCGCATTTTAAAATTTTTGAATAAGTACTGTTGCTTAGTTTAAGGTGATCTGCGTCAATCCTTTTGCATTGTCTGCATTGTCGTAATCTATTGTCCAGTCCTTTAATTCATCCGATTTGATATCTGCTCTGCTGCCGTCTTTGAATGACAGCGAATATTCATCGCCTTGTTTCATCCCACACATTTGAAACAGCGTCTGCAATGTCAGCGGTTTGTGTTTTTCTATTGCTTTGGATATGAATACGAATGCATTGCCGCCATATTTGAAAAGCATCAGGTCCTTGACGAACATGCCTGAAGGCAAGGTATTGGAGAAAAATTCAGGCGCGTTGTCTCCCGACATATTGATGGCGCCCTTATAAAAATTCTCCAGCGTTTCGTTCTTCAAAAGCCCGTCGGATGCGGTCAGCAGCACGATATCACCACCGGCGCCCGGATAGCTTTTAATAACGCTGCGGGTATTGATTGTCTTGTATTTTTCCCCGGTGACCTCATAGTCCTCGTAATCGGCTTCTTTGTAAAGAGAATCCATGATATAGATGCCCGTAACTTCATCTGATTGTTCTGCTTTAAGCATTTGCAGCTCCCCAACCATCCTGACCCAGTACATCGCCCGTTCATCCGGTATGAAGACCCGTATCGGTGCATTGCCTTCATCCAGGGGCTTTCCGTCCATTTCATAAGCCAATATGACATCCCGCGCACCGAGGATATCTTTGGATACCTCTATGGAATAACCATCTGTAGCGACGATGCGCATACCCGAAAAATCAGATTGGCCGGTCCCGTTTTTCTCCAAAAGCTCCTTTAAAAACCCGCCTTTCACCTCATAGATAACGGGCTTGCCTTCGGAATCCGCTCCTTCAACCTTCCCGGCAAAAGGCTTCAATGCTTTGATTTCATCTATGGTAACTTCCACGCTTCCATTATCCAGACCTGAAATTGTTATCTTTTCTGTTTCCTGTGGTTGTACGGGCGCGGCGCATCCGCCCAAAACCGAACAAACGAGAAAAACTATAAGAACGAACAAAAAAGCGACTGGCCTATTTCTCATAAAACCTCACATTCCCCCACTCAATTAAGATTTTTATGCAATTAAAAAACTCTTTCCCATTCGGAAAAGAGTTCAACGCAAACTAAACAGGACATGTAAAATCTACGTACCTACGCACCTACATATTACATACCTTCAGATATTGTCAATTCCTTTCCAAACACGGGAGGCCCGACCGTTTCCATGAACGAACCCTAACGGCTGAAGAGCCATAGCAAGAATACCTTAGGACAAATCAGCTCGGAATTCTTATTCAGTTTTTATTTATATTTATTCTAACTAAAACCCCGACAAAGTCAAGGGTAAATTCACTCAGCCCCGTATCAGCCGGTAGCCTATTTGCTTCAGCTCATTGCCGTCATATTCATACTCCACATAATTCATGTCTTCAGGATCGAATGAAGGCGGATTCGTAAAATACAACTCGGCAAAGATGGTATTTCTGGTAGTTACGATAACATATCGCAGATTCTGTGTGCCCTTGATTCCTCCGGCTTCTTCATACAGCAGATTCCCACCGGTGTATCTGAGTATGCTGACGACAAGTGAGCCGTTATCATTCCCGACAGCAAGGATGATTTCCCTCTTATTATCGCCGTCAAGGTCTATGCATGCCGCGTCAATGTATATCGGCATATTGGAAGCGTCGTCTCCCCCCGGCATTTGCCGGACCGCGTCGAGGAATACTTGTGACACTACCCCGAATAGATTGATTGTTTTTTCATTCATAGTTATACAGACTGACATCTCTCCGGTATCCGGATCGCTTAGTATTTCTATGTGTTCATCCTCCCCGTCGCCATCCAGATCGGTTCTGTTGGACATTGTAGCTGATGAATCATTGTCCGATTGCCAGTGTACGGTATCCATAAATACCTTGACCTCACACCGGATTATACCGTTCTTCGCCCAGGCGACGGCAATTTCATCATTCGCGTCAGAGCTTTCGTTTATAGCATCCGTATCGAAATACTCCACATTCTTGTTACTCGAAGCTGAAGCTGTGGTATCGGACGTTATTTCGCTGTTGCCGTTATCGCTGCAGCCACAAAGCAATACAACAGACAACATCACAATCACAAGTAAATTTTTCATGACCGGCCACCTCGGATGTTTTTCTAATCCATACTATCATATAATGACGCGTCCGCATACCACTGCCTCTATTGATTACCTTTATTCGAATTTGATAATCTTATTAATAGTATAATAGTAAATAAATAGCTGGGATGCAGCTGGGAGGTTAGTTGCTATGTCCAAGTCTGTATTGATCGCATATGCTACACGTTACGGCTCGACGCGCGATGATATCAAATCCTGGGCTGATCAGCTTGCCGCCAAGTTGTAGCCTAATCTGTCATATCATCCATACCGGCACGATCAGGTTATTGCTGTCGAATGCGGAAAGCTTGTCGCTCGTGCACAGGATAGCGCCTGTTCCGCGGGCCATCGGAGACTTGTCTATGACATTAAATGCGCGTGTAAGCTGAGAAGCCGGAGTTGCGGTTTTCTTGATTTCAATGGGATAGAGCTTTCCGTCACCTTCAATTATGATGTCGATTTCTTTTGTGTCCCTGTCGCGATAGTAGTAGATGTACGGTTCCCGCCCACAGTTGTGGTAGCTCTTTACAATTTCAGATACGGCGAAATTCTCGAGAATCGCCCCGCTCATAGCACCATTCATTAAAGTCTGGCTATCGCTCCATTTTGCAAGATGGGATGCCAATCCGGTATCATAAAAATATAGTTTTGGTTTTGTGATCGTTCTCTTTAAAACATTATTAGAATATGGATGCAGATAGAATATAATACCGAGTGTTTCCAAAATATTCAACCAGTTTTTCACGGTTATCTGGTCGATTTGGGCTGTATCGGCTATGGTCCTGTAGTTGATCATCTGTCCTGTAAGCGCAGCCGCTGCGGTCATAAAGCGCATAAAACCAAGCGAATCTATCGTTCCTGAAATCTGTTTGACATCCCTGTCGATATAGGTATTGATATAACTGCTGTAAACCGCCCTGCGATCCGTGTATTGGCCGCTTACAAGCGCCGGCATGCCGCCGTTGAAGATGCGCTCATAAACTCCGGGCGTATCTGTTGCTTTTGCTTCTTTTGCCCTTAACGAAAGCTTTTCAAAATCCAATTCGAACGGCTTTGTCGGAAACGCATTGATTTCAGCCTGTGACATAGATGACAT
>CAZCKQ010000117.1:0-2689 GCA_964499315.1 uncultured Eubacteriales bacterium
TGCCGAAACCAACCTGCTCTTAAAATACCGGCCGTTAACGAAAAAAGACTGGTTATTTCTGTTTGCTCTCTCAGTCCCGCGCTTTCCGGCAAATCCCGTTATATATATCCCTTTATCAGAATATTCCATCTCAGTAATATTATTGGCAATTTCCCTGCCATAAATACAATAGATCGCACTTTTTAAATCCCCATCGCCCGGTGTTCTGATAACTTCCCTGCCGTTGCAGGTCAGCACAAAAGAGACGTCGGGATTTCCGATTGCAAGCTTGGCTACCGTATCGACAGCATAACCCGTTTCCGTGGAATCACGCTTCAGGAATTTAAACCTGGCGGGAGTGTTATAAAAAAGTTGCGTTACAGTGATAACGGTTCCTGCGGGGCAACCGAAATCGGACGATTCCTCGATGCTACCCCCTTTGATTAGCAGACGTGTCCCGGATATATCCTCCCGTATCCTGGTCAGCATCTCCACCTTGGAAACGGCTGCTATGCTGGCAAGGGCCTCACCCCTGAATCCAAGGCTTGATATTGTCTCAATATCATCAATAGTGCGTATCTTGCTTGTCGCATGCCTTTGAAACGCGATAGGGGCATCATCGCGATGCATCCCTGACCCGTTATCGGCGACCCTTATCAAAGTTATTCCGCCATTCTCAAGTTCGATCGTTATTTTTGATGCTCCTGAGTCAATGGAGTTTTCTATCAATTCTTTGACAATAGAGGAGGGGCGGTCGATTACTTCACCTGCCGCGATCTTCGCATATGTCAGCTCGTCAAGAACATGTATCCTGCCCATCTTCGGCTTAATCCTCCATGCCCTTTGCCTTACGCTGGATCCTGTACAAGGTGTTCAGCGCGTCAATCGGGGATATCGTCTGGATATCGATTGCTTTCAATTCATCCAATATATCGTCTCTGATACGGGCCAGGCCGTTTAACGCAAAAATGTCCATTTGTCCTTCCAATGGCAGCCTGCTTTTGTTTCGCCTCGTGTCTTTCTTGCTGATATTGGCATCTTCCAGTTGATGCAGGATCTCCCTCGCCCTCTCCAGCAATGAAGCCGGAAGGCCTGCAAGCTTTGCCACCTGAATTCCGTAACTGCCGTCAGCTTTTCCGTTTATGATTTTCCTGAGGAATATCACATCCTCACCTTTTTCTTTTACAGTAAAGCAATAATTCCTTATACCCGGTACTTTGCCTTCAAGTTCGGCAAGCTCGTGGTAATGCGTCGCAAAAAGCGTCCTTGCGCCTATTTTCTGAGTGTCGCAGATATATTCAATCACAGCCCACGCGATGCTCAGACCGTCAAAAGTGCTGGTTCCCCTGCCGATTTCGTCCAATATAAGCAAGCTCCTTTGAGTCGCGTTTTTAAGTATATGCGCCACCTCGGACATCTCCACCATGAATGTGCTCTGCCCCGCGGCAATATCATCCGACGCGCCCACACGCGTGAATATCCTGTCGATTACACCTATCTCGGCGCTTTTCGCAGGAACGAAGCTGCCTATCTGCGACATAAGCGCTATCAGCGCTACCTGTCTGATATATGTAGATTTGCCGGCCATATTGGGTCCGGTGATAATATCCAACCTGTCTTCATTCATATCCAGAATGGTGTCATTCGGCACAAAGCTCCCTGCTCCAAGCATCTTCTCAACCACCGGATGCCTGCCTTCAATAATCCGTATATCACCCCCGTTATTTACCACAGGGCAGCAATATGATTCATGCTCTGCCGTTTCGGCAAAAGCGCAAAGCACATCAATGACGGATATGGCTTCGGCTGTCTTCTTGATCCTGTATACCTGGCTCGCGATCCGTTCCTTAATTTCCGTAAACAGCTCATTTTCGATTGCTATAAGTTTTTCTTCGGCGCCAAGGATCTTTTCCTCCAGATCCTTCAATTCCTGAGTGATAAACCTCTCGCAGTTTGCAAGCGTCTGCTTGCGTATGTAGTTATTCGGGACAAGATGGTAATTGGACTTGGTGACCTCTATGTAATATCCGAATACCTTATTGAACGAAACCCTCAGGTTTTTTATTCCGGTTTTGGCGCGTTCATCGTTTTCAAGGGATGCAATCCAATCCTTGCCTTCCGCAGATGCCTTGCGGTAATTATCGACATCGGCATTATACCCGTCTTTTATGATTCCTCCTTCGTTGACAGTGACGGGAGGGTTTTCCATGATTGAAGAGTCAATTAGTCTGAAGATATCGTCAAGGGTGTCAAGGTTATTGTAAATATATGTATCAAGCCTTGAATCGAGCTTAGCTACGAGGTTTTTAATCTTAGGCAATTGTGCCAGGGAATTCTTCAGCGAAACAAGGTCTCTGCAATTTACACTTCCGACAACTAATTTAGTCATCAGCCTTTCGATATCATTTATCTTTTTGAGCAACTCACGCAAATCATTCCTGAGCATGAATTTGGCCTTGAGTTCGGAAACGGCTTCCAGTCTTGCATTGATCGAATCGACATCAAGAAGGGGTTGTCCGATCCATTTAGACAGCAGCCTGCTTCCCATTGAGGTCATCGTCCTGTCCAGCACCCACAAAAGCGAATACTTCCTGCTCCTCGACATTATTGTCTCTGTAAGTTCGAGATTGCGCCTGGTTGATGAATCGATCGGCATATATTCTTCAACCCTGTAATAATGAATGTCCGCAATATGTATAAGATCCACTTT
>CAZCKQ010000117.1:2789-5945 GCA_964499315.1 uncultured Eubacteriales bacterium
TATATTCTTCAACCCTGTAATAATGAATGTCCGCAATATGTATAAGATCCACTTTCTGCGTCTGCCTGAGATAGTCAAGCAGAGCGGCTGATGCTACCATTGCCATGGCGGCGTCGTTATCGTCGAAAATACCGGTATCTTCATGATCACAGTTGCTTCCCAAAAACGAACTGATTGATTTCCTTGCATTCTCAGGCTTAAAGTAGCTGTCTTCAAGACGGGTTATATTCAAACGAAACTTGGAATACAGATCGTCCGTTAATGCCTTATCATCTGAAAACTGGCTGTTTGCGGCTATCTCCGACGGGCTGTATTTTGCAATCTCATCCAGCAGTTTTGATATAGTATTACCCCAGTTTATCTGCGTCGAATGAAATTCGCCGGTCGATAAATCGGCTGCGGCAATACCAAAATAATAACCCTGCCTGTAAATTACCATCAGGAAATTATTTTTTTTGTCGTCAAGCATGGCCGGATCAGTGATCGTACCTGGTGTGATTATCCTGACAACATCTCTTGAAACGAGCCCCTTTGCCGTCGACGGGTCTTCCGTTTGCTCACATATGGCCACCTTATAGCCTTTTGAAATCAATTTGAAGATATAATTGTCCGCAGAATGAAAAGGGACGCCGCACATAGGCGCCCTTTGCCCGAAACCGCATTCACGTCCTGTAAGTGTTATCTCAAGCTCTCTTGATGCGATTTCGGCATCCTCAAAAAACATTTCATAAAAATCACCAAGTCTGAAAAACAAGATGCAATCGTTATGCTGCTTTTTTATTTGCATATATTGTTGCATCATCGGTGTTAAAGACGACATTTATTTCTCCATAGGACATTGTTTTATGCATTCCTGCGGATTACGTCAAGAGCCTTCGCAACAACAGCTGATACTGTAAATCCATATTCCTCGAATATCCTGGCATACGGCGAGGACGCCCCGAAGGTATCAACGCATATGGTATCACCGTCAAGTCCCGTATACCTGGCCCAGCCGATCGGGCTTGCGGCTTCTATTGCGAGTCTCGAACGCACAGCCGGAGGGAAAACTCTATCCCGGTATTCCGCAGGCTGCCTTTCAAAAAGCTCCCAAGACGGCATGCTTACCACCCTGGCGTCAATTCCTTTTTCCGCAAGCAGCCCATGAGCTTCAAAAGCAAGCCTGAGTTCGGAACCGCTGGCGATAAGTATGATATCCGGAAGGTCTTTTTTGGAATCCAGTATTATATACGCCCCTTTTACCGCGTCTTTGCCAGTCTGCTCATAATATGGCACATTCTGCCTGGTCAAAACCAATGCCACAGGACTTTCCGCAGAATTGGCCGCAACATGCCAGCCTGCCGCAGTCTCCTTGGCATCAGCCGGGCGGAACACGATAAAACCGGGAATGCTCCTTAATGATACAAGCTGTTCGACAGGCTGATGCGTCGGTCCGTCCTCTCCCACCCCGATACTGTCATGAGTAAGGATATATATGACCGGTTGTTTCATGAAGGCCGACATCCTCATCGCCGGCTTCATGTAATCGACAAAGGCAAAAAAGGTTGAAGCAAAACAACGCAGGCCTCCGTGCAGTGAGATACCGTTGGCGATAGCCGCCATCGCATGCTCGCGGACACCGAAGTGGATATTCCTGCCGGTCCTGTTCAGATCGGAATAATAGTCCACATCCTTGATAAACCCCTTTGTAGACGGCGCAACATCCGCAGAGCCGCCGACAAGATTGGGTAACCTTTCCGCGACCTTTTTCAGCATGGCGTGTGAAATGTTCCTTGTGGCGTCAGGCTTCGCGTCAAAGCGCCAAAACTCCTCGTCTTCCAGCAGATCAGGCCTTATTTGGCCTGTCCAGGATTCAAATTGTCTTGCCAACTCCGGAAATTCTTTTTTATAAGAACCGAATAAATTATTCCATTCTTTTTCTGAAATAGCGGATTTATCAGCCAGATCTTTTAAATAATCGCGGACTTCCTGCGGTACTGTGAATGGTTCGTCATAATTGAAACATAAATTTTTCTTTGTAGCATTTATATTATCGACGCCAAGCGGGTCGCCATGCGCAGATGCCTTTCCCTGTTTTGCGGGACAACCGAAACCGATCTGTGTCGTCACAGCGATCAGACTCGGCCTTGAGGTCTCTCTCCTGGCCTCGCTGATTGCCTTGCCTATGGATTCTGTGTCGTTTCCGTCTTTCACTTCGGCCACATGCCACCCGTAAGCTTCAAAACGTTTTATCACATTTTCCCGGAATGCCAGTTCTGTGCTTCCCTCTATGGTCATCGAATTCGAATCGTACAGTACGATTAGTTTTCCGAGCTTCAAAGTGCCCGCAAGCGAAGCCGCTTCGGATGTCACACCTTCCATAAGGCATCCGTCGCCGCATAAGACATAGGTATAATGATTTATCAATTCATAACCGGGTCTGTTGAATACCGCGGCCAGGTGACTCTCTGCAAGGGCCATGCCGACGGCATTCGCCAAGCCTTGTCCCAGCGGCCCCGTAGTAGTCTCCACACCCGGTGTAACGCCGTATTCGGGATGTCCCGGCGTAATGCTTCCCCATTGCCGGAAATTCTTAAGATCGTCAATAGACACGCCGTATCCGAAAAGATGCAGCATTGAGTATAACAGGACGGAAGCATGACCGGCGGACAATACGAACCTGTCACGGTCAATCCAGGAAGGATTGCCGGGATTATGCCTCAAATATTTCGCCCACAGTGTAAAAGCCGTCGGAGCCGAGCCCATCGCTAGACCGGGATGCCCTGAATTTGCCTTTTGTACTGTCTCGGCGCATAGTATCCTGATATTGTTGATGCATAGATTCTCAATTTCTCTGTTCATATACACTCTCCTTTATAAACTCTACTTCTTATGCAGGACCTTTCCGTCGAGGGACCAGGTCCCTGCATTTTCAATTTTTATAATTACTATCCTGCCGATAAGATCCGGGCTGCCATCCATATTCACAATCTTATTGGACCTTGTGCGTCCGGTATAACGTTCAGGATCAGTCCTGCTCGGTCCTTCCACCAATACTTCAAATTCCCTGCCCAGCATACCTTCGTTTAACTCGCGGCTGATACTGTTCTGAAGTCTTATAAGCCTCCTGAACCTGTCCATTTTCGTCTGATGAGTCACCTTCCAGGCACAAACCGC
>CAZCKQ010000118.1:0-5823 GCA_964499315.1 uncultured Eubacteriales bacterium
TGAATTCCGGTTTGTAACTGTTTCGCTCTCTCATGGTAATAATTATAACTTATTTTTTTAAATCCGTGTCCAACTACCTGGAACCATTATAAACCATTATATCACTTTATATCAATAACGTTTGATTGGGTACTATTTGGGCACCGTTTTCGAAATTGCTAATCTTACTCGTCATAGCGCGAATTAAGCTTTTTATCCTGCCTTAGTTCTATAAAAAGAATGACAGCAATGGCAATAAAGGCAAACGCGCCATGCCGCAACCGATTATTTTGCCTCCGAACCAGATAGAATTAATCTTCTTCATAAAGCTTCGCTAACGTAACAATTAAGTTAAGTTAAGTTAAGTTATAATATTACCATACTATTGTATTACAAAAATTGACGATGAGGAGTACGCTATGAAAGAGGAGCATGCCATGAAAAAGGTGAATGTCGCGCTGGTAGGTTTGGGATTTGGCGGCGCATTTGCGGAAATATACACGCATCACCCGAATGTCGGGATAGTGGGTATATTTGATACGGACAAGCAACGGATGCGTGAAGTAGCCGAAAAATATGGGACTAAAAAGACGTATGACAGCTTCAAGACGTATGACAGTTTCAGCGAGATAATGGAGGACGCTTCACTGGACGCCGTACATCTGGTGACCCCCATTCCGCTTCACGAGGAGCAGACTCTTCAGGTGCTGGAATCAGGCAAGCATTGCGCCTGTACCGTGCCCATGGCCATTACCCTGGACGGTATCCGCAAGATAACGGAGGCAGTCAGAAGGACCGGCAAAAAATACATGATGATGGAAACCACCCTATATACCTACCAGTTTTTTTATGTAAAAGAAATGGTAGAATCGGGCAGACTGGGGAAAATCCAGTTCCTAAGGGGGTCACATTACCAGGATATGGTCAACTGGCCCGACTACTGGATGGGCTTGCCTCCCATGTATTACGGGACTCATGCTATTGCCCCCATGGTGGTGCTGTCGCGCTCAAGAATAAAAAAAGTCCACTGCTTTGGTTCAGGCACTATGGAAGAATGGCTTGTTAAGCGATACGGGAATCCATTTCCTATAGAGTGCGCAATTTTTGAGTTTGAGAACGGTCTGAAAGGGGAGGCGACCAGATCGCTTTTTGAAACTGCGAGGACCTACCAGGAAGGCATGTTCGTTTACGGCAGCAAAGCCAGCTTTGAATGGGGATTCAGAGATGAAGACAAACCTTACGTGACTACGCTTCTACCTGCTGAACCAAATGAAAGAGGATGCAGGTACACTGTCGAACAAGTAGAGATGCCCAACTATCATAGATACTTGCCGGAAGAAACCAGGAGGTTTACTGTCGGAGGCAACTTCGACCCGCTCAATCCTCACGAATCTTTAAAAAAAGGCGCGGGTGCAGGCCATCACGGGTCGCACCCGCATTTGGTGAATGAATTTATCATGAGCATCGTGGAAAACCGCAAACCTTGGATCGACGAGGTCCTTGGTGGCAACATCACCGCTGCCGGGATTTGCGCCCATGCATCAGCGATGAAGAACGGCGAGGCAGTGGAAGTGCCGGTTTTTTCATAGGCGCATTATCCACCGCATTTCAGCATTCACGGAGCGGTTACTCACCATTTCTGCCATGCCGCCGGCAGTGCCTCCGGCAAAACTTGCCTTTGCAAGTCTGCCAGCAGATAACCTTCGTTGAACCACAGGAAGGACATGCATGAGCTCCGTTTTTGATAGAATCAAGGTTCTCGTAGCTTTCCGTCCACTCCTTGCCGCAAATCTGACATTTTACCGGGCAAATATTACGTGTGAAATATCCGCCCTCTATGTGGATTATCTTTCCGTTCACCAGACTGTCGGCAATTTTTTCCCTTGCAGACAAAAGGATCCGCTGAAAGGTGGGGCGGGATACCTCCATCTTCTCAGCGCACTCTTCCTGCTCCAGGCCTTCCAGATCTTTAAGGCGTATTGCCTCCAGCTCTTCAAGCTTCAATATATTCTGAGATATCCCATCAACTCCTGCCTCTGAAGGGATGAAATAAGGGATGGAGGGAATATTTTCAATTCTCCTCCATTTTGTGGGTCTTGCCAATCACATCACCTCGTTTTAATAAGCGCTATTCAGCATCTTCCTTAAGACTTGAAAGACGCTTTTTGACCTCTTGGAGCCGGCTTTCCAAAACCTCCGCCTGCCTGCTTAAAAGCCCCTTTTCATCTACAGCCGGACACATCATGCGGAATCCTCGTCTTCCGCCAAACCCGCATCCGACTCTAATCGGATTTGCGTTGCCTGGGACTATGAAGCCTGCGCAAAAACCAGCTCCCCGTCCGGTCATCCAGCCCAATCCCATCGGGCCTGTTCCTTCTCCTCTTGGCATGATTTTCACCTCTCTTTAGAAATTAGCCATGAGCCATCTCACTAAAAAAATTATTAGCGTATGCTCATAATTATCTTAACACCATTTAGAGCATATGTCAATAATTAATGGCTGTCGCCTGTATCTAGCCCTGATCCTGGGAGGCATGCTCGACGAATTCAAGATTTCTCCGTTTATAATAATCATTTGCTCCATCATAATTGGGATCGGGACTTCGATCGGAGGTTACGCGGTAAGCACGACCCATACGATAAACACCGCAATAATGGAGGTAGGCGCCGCCAAAAGACTTAGTGCCGTCCGATGGAGCGTGGTCAACGAAATAGTGGCCGCACGGATCCTTACGTTCCCTATATGCGGCTTCATTGGTTTGGCTTTAATCAAGGCTTGAGTATCACTTTCATCAGCCCGGGTTGCTTGGAATAAAGCCGTTCAAACCAGGCTGCCCCTTCTTCAAGAGGCGCAACGGCGCTTATTATCTTTCCGACATCGACGCTGTTCCTTCGCATCAGGTCAAGACAAGCCCCGTATTCACCTGTTGACTGGCACGAACCTGATATCAGAATCTCTCCTGTGACGATCCTTTGCAGAGGTACTTCCACTTTTGGAGAAATGTTGCCAACAAGCGTAACAAATCCGCCCTTTTTTACACAGTTTATCGCACAGGTTACCGACGATGATACCCCTACAGCCTCAAACACTACATCGGCGCCTATTCCTCCGGTCAATCCGAATATGCTCCCGGCGATGTCCGGCTCGTCAGCCAAAACACCGGGAACACCCCCGAGTCCGCATGCCATATCAAGCCTCGCTTTATCTTTATCAACAACTATTATCAGTTTAAGCCCCATCAGCTTCAGGATTTGGATGATAAGCAGCCCTATCGTCCCGGCGCCGATAACCAATGCATTATCATTGACCTTAACAGGCGTTATATTGACGGCATGCAGCGCTATCGACAACGGTTCCACCAGCGCGGCGTGCTCAAAGGATACATTATCGGGCAAGCGGCAAAGTATACGCTCCGGCACCGACAGATACTCCGCAAATGCACCGTCCTGCCTGTATTCACCGCATGATACGCCGAGAACCCTTCGGCTCTCGCATAAATTCGGACATCCCAGCCTGCAATAACGGCACCTGCCGCAATACACATTAGAATCAAATGTTACGCGATCGCCGATTTTAAAGTCCTTGACAGCATGCCCCATTTCTTCAATTATCCCTGATGCCTCATGCCCCATGATCACAGGCGGTATCCTTCTGCCCGTGCTTCCATCCATGCCATGCACATCACTTCCGCATATCGCGCACGCGGCTACCCTGATAAGCACGTTTTCAGGCTCGATTTGCGGCATCGGCACATCCTTATACGCGAACTTCCTGTAATCCTCCAATACAAGCGCTTTCAACTGATTTCCCCCTGATACGCTATTTGGCATTGTTTATAAAACTCACAACCTCTTGGGTTCTTTTATAATCGTTCTTTTCGAGCAAGTCAACATACTTATCAAGCAGGCCGGCAAGCTTGGAACCCTTGTATCTTTGCATTGAATCTTTAAAGCTCTCCAACACTTTAGGTTTCAGGACGTTATCCTCGTATGAAAAAGCCGGCGTATTGTCCAGCCCGGCCAGGTACGCAGTCAGGTAGTACTGGTGACGCTGTCTTATTTCTTTTATAAAAGAGCTTTCGGGGTATCTTTCGATGAAGTTTTCGGTATTAATTACCCTTCCAGCCAGGTCTTCAAGGCTGATTATAAGGGCCGCATCAACTGCAAAATGTCTGGTCGATTCATCAGCCATTATATCGAGGTACGCCGCTGTCTCCTCAGATACAAAGGATGAAAATTTATTTTCCATAGCTGCAAAATCAAGCTCCAGATAATACGTGCCTTCTGCCGACGATAACTTATATCCGTCTTTATAAGCATTTTCCAAAAGGCTCTTCACATCCTCATCCTTAATGTTTTTGAGCGCCAGCAGGTCTTCATGGCTGTAGCTGTTGAGCTTGAGGCTGAAATCCTCCTCCATCATCTTATCATTGTAGTTAGCAAGCTGCAATTGCTGCACTTCCAGAAGAACTCTCACCGCTTTGTCAGCATCTTCTTTTTCCAAGCTGCCGATTTTAGGCTCGATAAAGGCCATTAATTCTGCAGGCGAGGCGTTTTTACTTTTCAACCGGTTAAATTCATTCATAATGCTCTCGTCTCTGTCGCTTTGGTTATGCGTATTCTTTGGGGGAGTAACGGTATCTCCCGGAGGTATTAGTCCGGAACAAGCGCCGGCCAGGATTGAAAGCGATAAAAAAAGCGATAATAGCAGTGCATGCATAACTAACCTTTTAGGTTTCATAATAAATTTTTTCATAATAATCTGCCTCCATATTTTTGATATTTTATAGTTAAATTCTAGCTCACCATGGAGAGCGATTATTTACCGAAAATTTAAAAATAGTTACGAAATAGTAACCAAATACATTATTGCATTGAGTTTGAAAGCCTGATAACCACTTTAGTGCCTTTGCCGATGGCGCTGGATATATCCATTGAGCCGCCATGGGCTTTTATCAGCTCTTCACAGATAGACAGGCCCAATCCCATCCCGCTCTTCTTACCCGCATTCTTCTCTATGCCGTCTCCATTGTCTTCTACGGTAATGGCGCCATCCGGCGTAGCCGATACGGTTATCTTTCCTCCTGAAGGAGTGAATTTAAGAGAATTGTCCAGCAGGTTGACAAACACCTGCCTTATTCTTCTTTCATCCACATCAAACTCCAGCTTCCCCTCCGGTATTGACGTTTCAAGCATTATACCCTGCCTTTCCGCCCTTAGCTCCATCTGCCGGCATACATCCGTTATCAGCACGCCGATATCCGCAGCTTTCTTCTGCAGCGAAAACCTTCCCGACCGGAGCCTTGAAAAATCCAGAAGTTCTTCAACCATTTGTTCAAGCCTGTCTGTTTCGTTTTTTATAATAAAAATGCCCCTCTTTATAATGTCAAAATCCTCAGGGCCCGTATCCGCCAACGTCGCAGCCCAGCCCTTCATTGAAGTGAGCGGCGTCTTCAACTCATGGGTAACCGATGCGATAAATTCATTTTTTAATTGATCAACTTTTTGCATTTCATCCGCCATGTGGTTAATAGATTCCGAAAGCGCTCCTATCTCATCGTTGCGCCCTTTTTCAGCTCTTGCTGACAAGTTTCCTTTTGCAATTTCTCCGGAAACGGCGGTTATTTTCTTGATGGGCGCGGTAATGGTGCGGGAAAGGTATATGCTGATGAGGCATCCGGATTGTCTTCAATTTTGCCTCTTAGCCTTCGTACGTGCACATCGACGGTCTTCGGGTCTCCGAAATAATTCTTTCCCCCTATGGCGTCCAGCAGCTGATCCCTTGTATATGTCCGTCCGGGAGAGTTCATCAGTATCCGTACAATCTCAAATTCCTTCGGTGTA
>CAZCKQ010000119.1:0-5803 GCA_964499315.1 uncultured Eubacteriales bacterium
TCAGTTGATGTTTGTGGTCGGTACCAACGGCACCGGTCTGAATCATCCGGAGTGGAAGGAGAACCTCAAACTCGTTCTAAAGCTGCAGCAGAAGCTGGTCCAAAAATATCCGGGGCTCATCAAACCGGTATACATCAGCAACAACAGGTATAACCAGCATCTGTCCAAGGCGGCGATACTAATAGAAGTCGGAGGCGACGGCAATACGATCACCGAATCGCTTGAAAGCATCAAGTACCTGTCGTGGGCCATAAACGAGGTCTTATTTAAGAAGTAACGATTTCAATTTTGACCGGCGAGCAACCTGGTTATCCTCTCGATGTCTTCTGAAATGAATTGCGTGTTCATCTCGAGTTTTAAATTCATGATATTCAGAACGGTCTGATCGGCTGATGATTGTATTGTCAGGGCCCTGGTCTCGGGGACGCCGCTTATAATATAATTGTACGAGCGGTCCGAGATGATTATCCCCGCGACGAGGATGGCCGCCACGGCAAGCACCGCGATCAGCACCCTGTACCCGAACAGCCTTATGTTCCTGAAAGTGTCATATCTTCTCATACTGATAATATCTTCCTGTGTGATTATTATCTGCCCGAACACAAAAATTTATTATCGCCGTCATCGTCTTGCATATGTACAAGTATGGCATCCTGCGGCTATAATATTCTATGGTAATTATGATAATAAAAGAAATGACACAGTAAGCGGGAGGTAATCTATATAGCCGCAGCAAGCCGGCCGGAGCCGGACGCCAGACAAAAAAGGATAAGGAATTTCTGTATAATCGCCCATATCGACCACGGCAAATCGACACTTGCCGACAGACTGCTTGAAAAAACCGGCGTCCTCACCGAACGGGAGATGCAGGACCAGGTGCTGGACAACATGGATATCGAGAGGGAGCGGGGCATCACCATAAAAGCCCAGGCCGTCAGGATGGTCTATAAGGCTTCCGACGGCGCCGAGTATGTCTTGAATCTCATCGATACGCCGGGCCACGTGGATTTTAATTATGAGGTGTCGCGCAGCCTTGCGGCTTGCGAGGGAGCGGTGCTGGTGGTCGACGCGGCTCAGGGGATAGAGGCGCAGACGCTTGCCAACGTCTATCTGGCAATCGAGAATAATCTCGAGGTCTATCCCGTCATAAACAAGATAGACCTCATCAGCGCCCGGCCCGATTATGTGAAGAAGGAGATCGAGGACGTAATAGGACTCGATGCTTCCGGTATACCGCTGATTTCGGCAAAGAACGGCGTCAATATAGACGAGGTGCTGGAAGGCATCGTCGCAAAGCTGCCGCCCCCGGCGGGCGATACCGGTTTGCCGCTGAGGGCGCTGATCTTCGATTCGTATTACGATTCTTACAAAGGCGTTATCGTGCATATAAAAGTCAAAGAGGGCAGCGTGAAGCCCGGCGACAGGATACTGATGATGAACACCCGCAAGGAGTTCGAAGTCGACGAGGTCGGGTATTTCAGGCCGGGGCAGCTCTCCAGGTGCTCGGAACTGCTGGCGGGCGATGTCGGCTATCTTGCGGCCAGCATCAAGAATGTCAGGGACTCACGTGTCGGCGATACAGTGACATTAGCCGAAAACCCTGCCACCGAGGCCCTTCCCGGTTATAAAAAAGTGATGCCGATGGTCTTCTGCGGCATATATCCTGCCGATGGCGCCAAATACAGTGACCTGAGGGACGCCCTTGAAAAGCTGAACCTGAACGATGCGGCGCTGACTTTTGAACCCGAGACATCCGCGGCGCTTGGTTTTGGGTTCCGCTGCGGTTTCCTCGGTCTGCTCCATATGGAAATAATCCAGGAGAGGCTGGAACGTGAGTACGACCTTGACCTGGTCACTACGGCGCCGAGCGTTGTATACAGGATAACCATGATTGACGGCGAGACCGTACACATTGATAATCCGACCAATCTGCCGCCCCCCGGCCAAATCATAAAAATGGAAGAGCCGATGGTCAATGCCTCGATAATGGCGCCGGTGGAATACGTGGGGAATATAATGGAGCTTGCGCAGGAGAGGCGCGGTATCTATAAGGATATGAGCTACATCGACGAGGGGAGGGTGACTCTTTCGTACACCCTCCCTTTAAATGAGATAATCTACGACTTTTTCGACGCGCTCAAATCCCGCACAAAAGGTTATGCCTCGCTTGATTACGAATTATCCGGTTATGTCGAATCCAGCCTTGTCAAGCTTGACGTGATGCTCAACGGCGAGGTCGTCGACGCGCTGTCCTTCATCGTCCACAGCGACAAGGCATACCCAAGGGCCAGGAGGATAGCCGAGAAGCTGAAGGAGGCTATCCCGAGACACCAGTTCGAGATACCCATCCAGGTCGCTATCGGCAACAAGATCATATCAAGGGAGACGGTCAAGGCCTTCAGGAAGGACGTACTGGCGAAGTGTTACGGCGGCGATATCACACGCAAGAGAAAACTGCTCGAGAAACAGAAGGAAGGTAAGAAGAGGATGCGCCAGGTCGGTACCGTCGAAGTCCCGCAGGAGGCCTTCATGAGCGTCCTCAAGCTGGACTGATATGTCAACACCGTCACAATTGGGCCTGTACATCCATATACCGTTCTGCAGATCCAAATGCAACTACTGCGACTTCAATTCTTTTTCCGGTATGGAGCACTTGATTCCGTCATATTTTGACGCGCTCAGGTTTGAGCTGGCACATATTTCGCAAAAAATCAAATCAACCGGCGCACGGTTCTCGTCGGTATTCATCGGAGGCGGTACGCCGTCGTTTGTCGATACCGGATATATTGTCGGCGTGCTGGACGCGGCCAGCGAGTTAACCGGCGTCAGCGACGACGCAGAAATAAGCATCGAGTGCAACCCCGGGACACTCACGCCGCAAAAAGCAAAGGTATACGCCAGCGCTGGAATAAACCGCGTCAGCATCGGGCTTCAGGCCTGTCAGCAAAGGCTGCTTGAAACGCTTGGCAGGATACACAGCGCTGATGATTTTATCAAAGCGCACCAAATGGCAACGGACGCAGGAATTGATAATATCAATGCCGATCTCATCTTCGGCATACCTGGACAGACCATGGCTGACTGGAAAGACTCTGTTGAAACCATCATCCGGCTTGGAGTGAAGCATGTTTCATGCTACAGTCTTAAAATCGAGGAAGGCACCAGGTTGGGCGAATGGCTTGCCGGCGGTCTTATCGAGGTAATTGATGACGAGCTCGACAGGGCGATGTGCCATTTTGCCGTGGATCAGCTTAAATCAAAAGGATTCAGGCACTACGAGATATCGAATTTCGCGCTGCCCGGCTTTGAGTGCAAACACAACCTGCTCTACTGGAAGGCCTTGCCGTATATCGGCATAGGAGCGGGCGCCCATTCATATTTCAATTCTAAAAGGTATCATAACGTCAACGATCCGGCCGCCTACGTTCAAAAAGCGTCGGACGGCGCATTTCCTGAACTTGATTGCGAATACATCGGCAGGACGGCTTCCATGCGGGAATACATGATGCTGGGACTGCGCCTTGTTGACGGAATCGACGACGAAGAATTCACATACAGATACGGCACATCGTTTTTTAAAGAATATGAACAACGTATAGCATCACTTGTGGACAAAGGCCTGCTCGCAAGGGAACGCCGCAGGCTCAGACTGACCGGCGCCGGTCTCGACCTTGCAAACCAGGTCTTCATGGAATTTGTATAGCATAGGCGCTTCATCAGATGTATAATAATGGATACCGGAGATATTTGATATGATCGGTATCATAGAAAACGAAAAAACAGAACTTGGCGCAGGCATGGATCTTGAATTACCGTTCACCTTCGCCGAAGACGTCACGGCTCAGAAAATGAGGACGCTGGTGATCTCTGATATTCATGGCGATTATGACCGTTTTATCAATCTGCTTTCAAAGGCTGCGTACAATCCGTCATGTGACCGCCTCATCCTGCTCGGCGATTATATCGACAGAGGCCCCGAGCCCATGAGCGTACTTCAGAAGGTCGCCGGCCTCGGTCGCAGCGGCGGTGTCACTGCGCTGAAAGGCAATCACGAAGACCTTTTTGTAAAAGCATGGGAGGAATCCGATCTGCGAGGCAGAAAAAGCTTCGTTGGTGATGACCGCAGGTATCATCATCTTATGCTTCATTACCTCAACGGCGGCGAGGTGACATGGTCGCAGCTCAGGCTTATGCCAGAATTGTTCCAGGCTGAGGTGATGGAATACATTTCAAAGCTTCCGTCAATCCACGTCTCCGGCGAGTATGTTTTTGTGCATGCCGGCATAGATGTCTCGATCGGTTTGGATGAACAGGAAGAAAGGACGCTTTTATGGTCGCGCGACAACTTCATCCATGGTCCGCCTCTCCCGGGTAAAATCGTTGTCTTCGGCCATACGCCGACATTTCAGATATCCGAGGAGGAAAGGATCTGGTTCGGCGAAGGGAAGATAGGGATCGACTGCGGAGCTTCCATGGGAGGGAAGCTCGCCTGCCTGGAAATCCCGTCTCTTAAGGAGTATTATGCCTGAGAAGGAGCATTACGTCTGAAAAGGAGCATTGCGTCCGATGCCTGATGTTCTTGAAGGATCTGTCGAGAGAATTACATATATAAATGAAGATAGCGGTTTCGGCGTGATCAAGGTCAAAGCCCGCGCCTATCCTGATCTTGTCCCGGTCGTCGGAAACCTTGCCTCGGTCAATGTCGGCTCGACCCTTGTGATGCACGGGGAGTGGAGATTTGACAGCAAATATGGCAGGCAATTCAGCGTCACGACATATTCCGAATCATTCCCCGCCACCGTCCAGGGGATCGAAAAATACCTCGGAAGCGGTCTCATCAAGGGGATCGGCCCGGTGTATTCCCGCCGCATAGTACAGTATTTTAAGGATGACACCATCCGGGTGATCGAGGAAGAAACAGACAGGCTCCTTGAAGTTGAGGGCATCGGGCAACGTAAGCTTGCTATGATCAAAGCCGCATGGCAGGAGCAGAAAGAGATCAAGAACGTGATGCTGTTCCTGCAGGACCACGGCGTGTCGGTGACATACGCAGTCAAGATATTCAAGCGCTACGGCAACGACAGCATCAGGATGGTGAGGGAGAACCCTTACAGGCTAGCAGACGACATATGGGGTATAGGTTTTAAGACCGCCGACAGGATAGCGCAGAACCTTGGATTTGAGAAGGGTTCGCCATACAGGTGCCGTTCGGGCATCATATATATCCTCAATGAGTTGTCGAATGAGGGGCATTGTTTTGCCTTTCATGACCAATTGGTCGGATATGCCGTAAATATGCTTGAAATAGACGCTGAGACAGTGGTTTCATGTATTGACCGAATGGTAAGGGAACAGGACGTCATTAAATATGAAGATGACAGCATTTATCTGCCGGCGCTTTTCCATAGCGAAGCGGGGACAGCAGCCCGGATCGGGACTATTCTGGCTGCCCAAGGCGAGAGCGGGCTTTTGGCGGATTATGCCTGCACCAGCGGCAAAGACGGCACTACCTGCATTGACGGTATTAACGATATCATCGGGGAGATCGGCGCTGAGTGCGGGATTGATTACGATCCGGCTCAAAAGGAAGCGGTGAAGGCAGCAGCTGCTTCGAAATTCATGATCCTCACCGGCGGCCCGGGTACGGGGAAGACTACGGTCACACTGGCCATTATAAAGATGTATATGAAGCTCGGACTGAGGGTGCTGCTTGCCGCGCCCACCGGACGGGCGGCAAGGAGGCTTACGGAGGTCACGGGTATCGAAGCCAGGACAATCCACAGGCTGCTCGAATACAAGCCCG
>CAZCKQ010000120.1:0-5719 GCA_964499315.1 uncultured Eubacteriales bacterium
CGGAATGAATTATAACATATACGAAAGGCATCGTCCAGTAAAGAATTTGACATGAATTCCACTGAAAAAAACGCACTACTGGAAAAAAGCAGTTGAAAATGATATTCTTTATGAAATGAATTATGACAATCAGCAAATATTATAGCCAATATTAGCGGAGGCGATATAAATGGATTTTCCGGTGCAGGAACCATCGAAAGCAGTAAATAGCAGATGCATGCAGACAGGCGACGCAGGCAACGGCGGCGAATTTGATATGCGCGATTGGCTCGATCCAAGGAGAGTCACTGTGGTCATGTGGGACTTCACTTTCCTTACACGCCACGTGAAAGGCGGCTCTTTTGAGGATTATGACAGGGTCCTGGATGAGGTGGCGGATAGAGGATATAATACCCTGAGGCTCGATCCCCTGCCGCACGTCGTCGACCTGGCAAAGCCGGATACCATTTATAGCCGCCCGGCTAATGTGAAACAGCCTCTTATCCCGTGGGACGGGCCGCATGCATTTGAAGGGCCTGTCGGCAAATGGCTCATAGAGTTCATGGAGAAGGTCCTGAAAAAGGGGTTGTATTATTGTCTCAGTGCCTGGAGCTACACCTTCGATCAGGGGGTAAGGCCTCAAAACCTGAGGGATATCACCGAATGCTGGAAGGTACAGCTGAGGGAATGGAAGAAGCGGTTCGGGTTCCAAAATTGCATATATGTCGACCTGTCAAACGAATATCCATACTTTTTGAACGGGCACCTGGAAAGGACCATCGAAGAATACAACGGAAGATGGTCGCCCGAATGGAACAGGAACATCAACCAGGAGGTCAACAGCTGCCTGAGGGAGATGCGGGAGGAGTTTCCGGAGCTACGTTTCATGGTGTCGGTGCATGGGGACGTCAAGTGGATCGACGTAGACCTGGAGCTGGACGCGATGGATATACATTTTTATGCCGACGCCGACCCCAGATTCTGCGGTCGGACATTGTTTGACAAAAACTATGACGAATATTTCAGGGATGAATCGCTATTCAAGGATTTTTCGAACAGGTGCATGGCCTCGCATAAGGCGATGGCTCCTATGTACAGGGCGCGGCAGAGGAGCAAACTTGCCGCCTTTGCGAATTGGTCGCAGACAAGCGGCATACCCCTCATAACCACCGAATCATGGGCCAGCTGGTATTATATAGACCACAGGGACCTCGACTGGTCATGGCTCCTGGAGTGGGCCGAATGGTCGGTAGAGGACGCCATCGATCACAAGATGTGGGGATGGACGCCGCATAACTACTGCCAGCCGCAGTTTGAAAACTGGAAAGATGTAAGGTGGCACAGGAGGCTCACCGATAGGTTCTTGCGGAGCTAATTTGTGCAAGTAATTTCAGGCAATTAACTAAGGCTTAAGTCCTTGCGCTTTCGAGGTACTTCTCGACTTTCCTCTTAACGCGCTGCAACGCATTATCTATGGATTTGACGTGACGCTTGAGTTTGGCGGATATCTCCTGATATGTCTTGCCTTGAAGGAACATGGATAATACCTTCCACTCAAGGCTGCTGAGTATCTCGCTCATCTTGACCTCCATGCCCGAAAACTCCTCGCGGTTTATCACCATTTCTTCCGGGTCTGCGACGCTGGTCTCGCTGAGGACGTCAAATAGGGTCCTATCCGATTCTTCATCGAAAACGGGCTTATTAAGCGAGATATAGCTGTTGAGCGGTATGTGCTTCTGCCTGGTGGCGGTCTTGATCGCGGTGATTATCTGGCGCGTGATGCAGAGTTCGGCAAAGGCCTTGAACGATGAAAGCTTGTCCTCCCTGAAATCCCTGATGGCTTTATACAAGCCGATCATTCCTTCCTGGATGATATCCTCCCTGTCGGCGCCGATAAGGAAATATGTACGGGCCTTCGCCCTCACAAAGCTTTTATATTTATCGATGAGATATTCAAGGGCAACATTATTACCTTGATGGGCATCAAATATTACCTCTTCATCCGATCTGTCAAGATAAACGTCTGTAGAATGCTGAAAATCAAGGCTCAGGTGGTTTCACCCCCATAGAACAATTATATGTGCCCATACCTCCGATGTCAAGGATTCAGCCTTTGCCAGAACTTACCCTTTGCCCGTATTCATCCGCTGTCTGAGGACTTCGTACAGCACAACCGCAGCGGCGGCAGATGTATTGAGCGATGAGATATGACCTTTCATGGGAATATTTACTATGAAATCGCATTTTTGACGCACCAGCCTGCCGATGCCTGTCCCCTCGCCGCCGATGACGACTGCTAACGGTCCCTTCATATCGGCGTTGAACAACATGTCTCCGGAAACCGAATCCGCGCCCGCGATCCAATACCCCTTTTGCTTAAGCAGGTCAAGTGTCATTGCAATATTGGTGACCCTTGCTACGGGGACATATTCTATTGCGCCGGCGGAGGCCTTTGCAACGGCGCCCGTGAGACCGGCAGCCCTGTGCTTCGGTATGATGACGCCATTTGCGCCGACGGCGTCGGCTGTCCTGATTATTGAACCGAGGTTATACGGATCTTCCACCCCGTCAAGCACCAGCAGGAGCGGATGCCCTGCCGAAGTTGCTGCCGACGTTGAAGCCGATGCTGCTGCTGACGCCGCTGCCGCCGCGGTTTCCAGGAGTTCATCCAGCTCGATGTAGTCTCTGACGGATGATATGGCGATTACCCCCTGATGGGCATGGGTCGACGACATATTATCGAGTTTGACCCTGCTGACTTCCTGTACGACTACTCCTTTTTCCTTCGCAAGGGCTGTTACCTGTCTGATCGAGCCTTCTTTGCCGCCCTTTGATATCAGTATCTTGTTGATGGACCTGCCCGCCCTCAGCGCTTCAAGTACCGGGTTTCTGCCTTCTATCAGCTTATCCGGCTCATAACCGCTCCCGCTCATCGATTTGCCTTATTTAACCTTTCATCCTTTCATTGTTTCATCACCAGTTCAAATATGTATCTGAGCCTATCATGATCGCCTTTTAAAAACAAAAACCCGATTAAGGCCTCGAACCCGGTCGCCTGCCTGTAATCGCCGACATCGGCATGTTTTGCCATGGTGGAAGGGTTGGCGTTCCTGCCCCTCCTGTAGATGTCCTGCTCCTCGGGCGTAAGGGCTTCAAGTATCCTTTGCATGCTGTCGGCCTGAGATTTTGCCTTGACGTGGCTTGTCGAGTATTTGTGAAGCATGCCGACAGGCACGCATAACTTCCCGTCGGCTGCGAATTCTGAGATGGCGCGGCTTCTCACCATGAGCTCGAACACAGCGTCGCCTATATACGCCAAAGTAAGAGGACTTATCAGCTCCGGATTAATAGCCGTTTTTATATCAGGTAAAACATCCATCTAATCTTCTTCCCGCTTTAGTCGTTCCCTATTTCGCTTCTTTCCTGATCAACCTTACTCCCTGGGGGGTATCCTCAAGCAAAATACCCATTTCGCCAAGTTTGGAACGTATCTCGTCGGCAAGTTTATAATCCTTGTCTTTCCTTGCTTTCTGGCGCATCTCGACCATCCTGGCAATTTCAGGGTCACTATCCAAATCCCGTGCATCAGGCTTATTCCGCTTTGTGTCCTCAGGATCGTATCCTTCTATCCCCAAGCCGAGTATCGAATCGAACTCCACAAGAAGGCCGTACAAACGCTTTGACTTTTTGCCTGCGCGGATGACGTTCCATGCGACGCCAAGCGCTTTAGGGATATTGATATCGTCATTTACGGCTTCATTGAACTCATTGCGGAAAGAGTCGGCCATATCTGCGAGGTCAGGTGAGTCAGGAGAATCAAGCGAATCAGGCGCTTTTTTAAGCTCCCATGCGCCGTCTCTGAACCTTTCAAGCGATTTTTGCGCAGCGCTGAGCCCTTCCCATGTGAAATTCAACTTACTCCTGTAATGCGCGTTCAGGCAGAAATATCTGTATGCCATCGGGTCGAAACCGCGCGATTTCAGGTCGTCAACCGTATAGACATTACCCAGGCTTTTTGACATCTTGCCGCCGTCCACCAGCAGGAACTCGCCGTGCATCCAGTATTTCACGGCCGGCTTGCCCAGCAATGCTTCCGACTGGGCTATCTCGTTCTCATGATGGACCGGTATGTGGTCCACCCCTCCGGTATGGATATCAAAGACATCGCCGAGATACTTGCGGGACATTGCCGAACACTCTATGTGCCATCCCGGATATCCGGTGCCCCATGGGCTTGTCCATTGCATTATATGTTCTTTTGAGGCCTTTTTCCACAAAGCGAAATCGGCGGGATGCCTTTTCTCTTCATTCAGCTCAACCCGGGCGCCGGCAAGCTGCCGGTCAAGGTCGATGCCCGAAAGCTTCCCGTAATCTTTAAATTTGCTTATATCAAAATAGATACCGTCGCTTATCTCATACCCATATCCTTTATCGATGAGCCCCTGGACGAAATCGATCATTTCCTGAATATGGGCCGTGGCGCACGGGATTATCTCAGGCTTTTCGACATTCACCTGCGCTATGTCCTGAAAGAACTTATCAGTGAAATACCCGGCTATCTCCCAAGGCGACATCTTCTTCTCGCGCGACGATTTCTGCATCTTGTCTTCGCCTTCATCAGCATCGGAAACCAGATGGCCCACGTCGGTTATGTTCATCACATGGACAGGCTTGTATCCGTTGTACCGAAGCACCCGTCGCAGCAGATCCATGAAGATGTACGTCCTGAGGTTCCCGATGTGGGCGTAATCATAGACTGTCGGGCCGCATGAATACATCCGGGCTTCATTTCCGGATAGCGGAACGAATTCTTCTTTCTTCTTCGTAAGTGTATTATATATCCTCATTATTCACCTCTGCACCACGTCCGCCTGGTTCTATTTGTCTTAGCTTTGCTTCGATGGCTTCCAGTTTTACGCGCATGCGGCAAATCTCCTGTGATACAGGGTCAGGAACATGGATCTGATCAAGTTCAATCGACGCCATCACATCGGGCACTCTTACGCCGTCCTTTTTTACCGTGCGTCCCGGGACGCCCACTACCGTGCTATTCGGCTCGACTTCCTGCAGTACGACGGCATTAGCCCCTATGCGGGAATTGTCGCCTACCTTGAAAGGACCGAGCACCTTAGCGCCGGTGCTGATCAGCACGTTGTTGCCGATCGTGGGGTGTCGCTTGCCCTTTTCCTTTCCCGTACCACCAAGCGTCACACCGTGATATATGGTGCAATTATCGCCGACTTCGGCCGTTTCGCCGATTACGATCCCCATCCCATGATCTATGAACAGGCCCCTCCCTATTTTGGCTCCCGGGTGAATCTCTATACCTGTCCAGAACCTGCCGACCTGCGAAACATATCTCGCCAGAAAAAATATTTTCTTTTTATATAGCCAATGCGCAATCCTGTGAAAAATTATTGCATGGAACCCAGGATAAAGCAATATGACCTCAATCCTGCTTTTAGCGGCAGGGTCGCGTCTGGCAATAGAAGCCGCGTCCTCCAATAATTCCCTTAACATATTTTTTGCAACCCCTTACAATACTAATATTATAATAAGAAACCGCTGTAAAAATTTTACCACAAATATAGTTTTGCATAAATAATGCGTAATGAAACAATAATAAAATCTGTGTATTGATAAAAAGGGAGTGAATAACTTGGCTGATGAACAATATCAAGGCACTAAAGCAGAACCACAATTCAATCAGTCGCATTTCCTGATCAGATTGGTAGTCGGC
>CAZCKQ010000121.1:0-5695 GCA_964499315.1 uncultured Eubacteriales bacterium
CGGACAGAGAAAAGGCCTCGGGATTGCCGGCGGAAAACCTCTGTATGTCATCGGTAAGGACGCCCGCGGCAACACGGTGACGCTTGGCAGCTCCGAGGAACGGTATAAGAAAACTTTCCTGGTTTCAGACATGAATTATACTCTTTTCGCGGCGCCTCCCCCTTATACGACGCCTCCCTCCGAATTCAGGGCAAGCGTCAAGATACGGTATTCGGCTCACGAGCATGATGCAACGGTGACACCATTGGATGAAGGGCGCGCGAGGATAGAGTTCGACAAACCTCAGGCTGATATCACTCCCGGACAGGCTTCTGTCCTGTATGACGGAGATATCGTACTTGGCGGAGGAATCATTGAGAAGGTTTTAGCTTGATGAGCCCCGCCCTGGTCAGCGCATTTCTGACTTCATATCCGATAAAAGCCGCGGCGAACAATTTGATCAGGTCAAAAGGAAGGAAAAATCCCATGCCCATGGCCACTGCTTTCAGAAGGTCCAGCTCCAGCACATAACCAAGCCATGCGGTGCCGAAGATATAGCAAATGGCCAAACCTGCAGCCATCGATATGTAAGTCCTTATCCTGCCTATTCTGCTTATCGTGCTTATCCTGGATATCGCGGACTTTTTTTCAAAAAGTTCTACCAGCAGCCCGGTGACAAAGGCCATAAACGGGAAACCGATTATATAGCCGCCTTTAGGTCCCAGTATTACGCCAATCCCTGATTCGAGCCCGGCGAAAACCGGCAGCCCGCATATACCGAGCAGGACGTAAGCCAACTGGGAGATGGCCCCGGACTTTGCCCCCAGCAGCACGCCGGAAAGAGAAACGGCAAGCACCTGTAGTGTAATCGGTATGGGTGAAAAAGGGACGACAATTGTAAACTGCGCCAGGATTGCCGTAACCGCGGTGCATAGCCCAGCAAGGATGATTTGCTTTATAGTCATTTTCATATTACCGAATTTATCATAATCAAAATAATCAGTCAAACCTCATAAAGGCCATAAAGATCATAAAAGGCCATAAAGAGCCATAAAGAGCGAAACCCATTGAAAGCCTGTTATTCCAGCATTAACAATTGCAAGGAATTATTCGAGATAATATAATAGAGGCATAAGATTATTATCGAAATGTTTTTTCATATTATTTTATATTTGTAAAGGGCTGATATAATGGCTGAACTGAGAAAAACAGTAAAGAGACAGATCTTGCCCGTGCTGCCGCTCCGGGGCATAGTAGTCTTCCCTTCCATGAATCTGCAGTTTGACGTAGGCAGGACCAAATCGGTCAAGGCGCTTGAAGAGGCAATGGTCACCGATCAGCTCATTTTTCTTGTAACTCAGAAAGATGCGCGTGAGGATAACCCCCATGAAACGGATGTATATAGAGTAGGCACCATATCCAAAATCAAGCAGTGTCTCAAGCTTCCCGGCGATACGGTTAAAGTGTTGGTTGAAGGCGTCGGAAGGGCGGAAATAGCGGAATTCACCCAGCATGATCCTTTTTATTCGGCTGAGATAGTCGAAAAGATATTTGAATATATTGACTCCGGGATTGAGACCGAGGCATTGAAAAGGAGATTGATATCGACATTTGAAGATTATACGCAGCTTAGCGGTAAAATTTCCGCCGAAACGATGGGTTCAATCATTTCATTGGAAAACCCGGGGCAGCTTGCGGATGCTATCGCTGCCAGCCTGCCGATAAAAACCGAATTGAAGCAGAATATCCTTGTTGAATTCGATCCGCTCAAACGCCTTGAAAAGCTTCTCGAAGTACTGTGCCGGGAAGTGGAGATACTCGGGATCGAAAAAACAATAAGTATCAGAGTTAAAAAGCAGATAGACAAAGTACAAAAGGAATATTACCTTCGCGAACAGCTCAAAGCCATACAGAATGAGCTTGGCGACAAGGATGCGGCTTCCGGCGAGATCGACGAGTACAGGGAGAAGCTGGCTGAGGCCAGGCTGCCGGAGGAAGCCGAAAAAAAGGTCCGCAAGGAGCTGGACAGGCTTTCCAAAATGATGGCGGGCTCTGCGGAAGCGTCCGTCATACGCACGTATCTCGACTGGATTCTGGAATTACCCTGGAATAAGATGAGCGAAGAGGTAATCGACCTTAAAAATGCGATGGATATTCTTGATAACGATCACTATGGCCTGGAGAAGGTAAAAGAAAGGATCATCGAATTCCTTGCCGTCCGTAAAATGAAGAACAGCCTCAAAGGGCCGATACTTTGCCTCATAGGGCCTCCCGGCGTCGGAAAGACGTCGGTAGCAAAGTCGATAGCGAGGGCATTGAACCGCAGTTACGTGCGAATGTCGCTTGGCGGAGTCAAGGATGAAGCTGAGATAAGAGGACACAGGAGAACGTATGTCGGGGCCTTGCCCGGAAAAATCATTACTGCGATAAAGCAGGCCGGTACAAAAAACCCGTTGATACTGCTTGATGAAATCGACAAGCTGAGCAATGACTACAGAGGCGATCCAGCTTCTGCAATGCTTGAGGTCCTTGACGGAGAACAGAATTATGCTTTTAAGGATCATTACCTTGAGATTCCTTTTGACCTGTCCAATGTAATGTTCCTCACCACCGCCAATAATGCCGACACCATACCCAGGCCCCTTCTGGACCGGATGGAGATAATTAATGTTTCCGGCTACACCGAGGAGGAAAAGCTGAATATCGCCGCATTGCACCTTATTCCCAAACAACTTGAAATGCACGGATTACAGAAAGACAATCTGAAGATCTCGGAACAGACGATAAGGGATATAATAAATTACTATACAAGGGAATCCGGTGTAAGGAACCTTGAAAGGGAGATAGCCGCGATATGCAGGAAGACGGCCAGGCGCCTTGTTTCCGAAGGCGGGAAATACGTGCGTGTGACGCCTGAGAATTTATCATCCTATCTCGGTACGCGCCGTTACAGATATGATAAATCCGGTCTTTTTGATGAGACCGGTGTTGCCACCGGATTGGCATGGACTCCGGCAGGAGGAGATACGCTATCCATCGAGGTTACTGTAATGAGCGGCAACGGCAGGCTTGATCTGACAGGGCAGCTCGGAGACGTTATGAAGGAATCGGCCAAGGCCGCTATGAGCTATATACGTTCGCACACGGCGCAATATTCCATAGACCCGGATTTTTATAACAAGTATGACATTCATATCCATATCCCGGAGGGAGCGATACCGAAGGACGGGCCGTCCGCGGGCATTACCCTTGCAACCGCCATGGTTTCGGCGCTTACGGGTATTGCCGTCAGGAAGGATGTCGCGATGACGGGAGAGATCACTTTAAGGGGAAGAGTGCTTCCGGTGGGCGGGTTGAAGGAAAAAATCCTTGCCGCGCACAGGGCCGGCATCAATATGGTGATTATCCCTGATGAGAACAGGAAGGATATGGACGACATACCCGGGAATATCAAGCGCAAACTCGGCTTCGTCTTTGTTACCGAAATGGATGAGGTTCTAAAGGTTGCCTTATCAAAGACTCCCATAGAGGCGGTTTCCGGGCAGAATCCGGAGCAAATACCCTTACTTCCCCCTGCCCCTCCTGCTCCCGCTGCCTCCTCAGCCTGCGGCGATACTGCCCTGCTGACCGGGCATATACCAGATGTACCTGATATACCTGATATGCCTGATATGCCTGATATGCCTGATATACATGATATGCCTGAACAACCTCAATCTGCGGGAACGGGCCATTAAGCTTGAAAGGGTTATTTGTACCGGACGGCTAATTTACACACGAATTAGGACTTGACTGTATTTATTGCTGCCTACTGTGCAATTTTTGAAGTAATGCACAAAAAAATGTAAATATTTACCAAATTTCTGACTGATTATTGAAATGGTACATTATATTTACTGCGAATTGGATATTTTATCCAGAAAATTTGTGCATTACTCAAAAATTTGCACACCTCGCATTATGTTTCCGGCAAGAGTCGATGCGCGGAATTTATATGGAATAAATGAGCACAGCAGAGCGCGACGATTGAGCAGAACGCGCCGCTTGACGCCGCAATCCGCCGCTTATCTCGTTGTCTTAATTTGGCTGAAGCTCGTCGAGCATAAAGAACGCGCCGGGTTATCCCGCAACCTTAATGTGGGCGAAGCTTACCACGCTACCTTAATGTGGCCTTAACATGGCTGAAATATGGCCGAAATGTGGTCTTAGTGTGGCGCAATATTGTTGAAGCTTATCACGCTTCAGCCGAAGAAGGCGGAAAGGGTTTGAATAGCCCCTTCCCGAATAATCGTACAACCGTGCTCGTTCAGATACCCTTCGAAGAAACCTGCGTTTGATACCCTTGTGCCATATTCGTCAAGGCATAGCTGAAACATCTTCAATTCTTTCAGGGTAGTGTTGCTTTTGGCAAAACGTAGAAAATATCTGTTATTGCATTCGTAGAGCGAGCTTTCGCCTGAATAGCCGGAGGAGGACAGTTTTTTACTGAGAGCGCAAATATCCTCAAAATCGTCGAACGAATATATCGTAACCGCTGAATAGATCCTGCGGTTTCTGGGTTTGGATCGCGTTCCGGATTTTACGTATCTGTTCCTGATATATTTATGGATCGCTTCAAAGCCATAGCTTTCGTCAAGACGCGTAATCGTGATCTCAAAACCTTCCTGCGGGTCAGGGACCGACTCGATCAGCATCTGGGAATCGGTGATATCGAAACCGAACTCTTTTTCGGCGCGCTCCATCATGTCCCAGAACAGTTTTTGCGCTGCAGGGGAATTATAGTTAAGGGCGTTGAGGTCTATCTCCCTCTCCTCAAGGTCGTTAAAGGTTATTGTAACTTTAATTATGTTATCGCTGACTTTTTCAATTTTCATTTAACACACATTATACTTCTTATATGTCAAAATGAGAAGAATTATTTTATGGGAATTAATGTTGAATTACTGCTGAAATATTGTTGAAATATTGAAAACAACATACTATAAAGATATAATATATGTGATGCGGCAAGCATTCCAAGCGGTAAAGGCAAATGATAAAATGAAAACAGTTATACTGGCTTCTGCCTCACCCAGACGGCAGGAGCTGCTGAGACAGCTGGGCGTTGATTTTGATGTTATTGTTCCCGATGTGGATGAAAACATAGATGAGGTTCATGACCCCGAATTATTTGTCCAAAATCTGGCTTTATCCAAATGTATGAATGTTGTGGACAGGCTCCGTGCGGATAATAGCCGGATCCGTCCTAAAGCCGTGATTGCTGCCGATACAATTGTAGTTAAAGACGGTATACTTGGAAAGCCTGCAGATGCCGGGGATGCATTCAGAATGCTCAAACTGCTCCAGAGTTCATGGCATGAGGTCATAACAGGCATTGCGTTATATGTTTTTCGGGGTGATGTCTCGGTTACATCGTTCGAATCTACCAGAGTGAAAATGTGCAGCCTTTCTGATGAGGATATTCATGCTTATATCGCTACGCGGGAGCCGTTTGACAAGGCCGGGGCTTACGCTATCCAGGGATTCGGAGCGATTCTGGTGGAACGAATCGAGGGATGCTTTTACAATGTGGTAGGATTGCCGGTTTCCAAGCTGGTGAGAATGCTGAAGCAGTATGTTCCGGGATACTACACTATGAAATGCGACAATACGAGATAAGACAATATATATGAGAGGAGTGTTCAATGACAGAGGCGCGTATAAAAAGACTGAGAAT
>CAZCKQ010000122.1:0-5663 GCA_964499315.1 uncultured Eubacteriales bacterium
GCTCAAGTATTTCATACCCGACAGCATCCGTGACGCCTACCTTACATTTCAAAAAGGAGTTGAGATTATGCCGAAGAATAACGATGGGAATACCATCAAGAATAGCGTAAATACTGTTTTTGTCCAGGTGATCGACCATCCCGCGAGGAAAATCATTTTGAAGCGAGGGATCAACGCCACGAATTATTTCGAGTACTGCGAAGAGGTGGGCTGCGACATATGGGATATCCTCACCGGCATCAAGGATGCCTTATATGAGCCCATTGGGATGTGGTTGCCTCAAAACCTGCGTAAGCCCGGCACGTCGGTTTACGCCCAGGGTGTCGAAGTACCGGTCGATTATTCGGGCGACGTTCCGGAAGGATTTGACGTGATGGACCTTCCGGCGTGCAAGATGATGGTTTTTCAGGGGAAGCCTTATGACGACGAGAAATTCTGCGAGGCGATAGGCGAACTTACAGACGTGATGAACAATTACGACCCGGGTATCTACGGTTTCAAGTGGGCTGATGAGGACGGGCCCAGATTCCAGCTCGCGCCGATGGGATACCGGGGATATATCGAAGCGCGCCCGGTGAGGCAACTAAATCGCAAGTAAGCGGTTGATTTATCCCTAATTTTCTCCGGCCTTATCCGTACGTTTCTGGTACAATTGATATATGAACGTAACGGATAGGGCCGGGTTTTTTATAAGTGCATGACAGGGGGAAATTCCAATGAAGATAGTGATTGCGCCTGATTCATTCAAAGGGAGCCTTTCGGCCGCGGAGGTGTGCGCGGCTATTGAAAAAGGCATAAAGAAGGCCGGTTGCGCCACCGGAGTGGCTAAAACCTCAGGGGAAGATAAAATCGTTGAGGTTGTCAAAATCCCTATGGCCGACGGCGGCGAAGGTACGGTGGAAGCAATTGTAAGCGCTGTTGGCGGAAGGCTTGTCTGCGAAGAGGTGACCGGGCCGCTCGGTGAGAAGCTGCAGGCTTGTTTCGGGATCCTTGATCTTGACACTGGCGGGGGCAGGACGGCGGTTATAGAAATGGCTGCTGCCTCAGGCCTTACTCTTGTCCCTCCCGGAAGCAGGAATCCGCTTTTTGCGACAAGCTACGGGACGGGCGAACTCATCAGAAAGGCGCTACATTCGGGATGTGACAGGCTAATCATAGGTATCGGCGGCAGCGCCACCAATGATGGCGGTATGGGCATGGCCCAGGCACTCGGGATAAGATTCCTTGACACAAACGGCCGCGAGGTCGGCTTTGGCGGGCAATACCTTGAAGAAGTTCATATGATTGATTTGCAGGGGTTGGACCCCCTTGTCCATAAAGCTGACATCAAGGTGGCCTGTGATGTAGCAAACCTCCTATGCGGCAAGCAAGGGGCAGCATATGTCTACGGCCCGCAAAAGGGCGCCACGCCTGAAATGGTCAAAAGACTTGACCGAGGGCTTGGCCATTTCGCTGAGAAGATAAAGCAGCATACCGGCAAGGATATTAAAGACGTTCCGGGCGCCGGAGCTGCAGGCGGAATGGGAGCGGGCCTCATGGCATTCCTCGGCGCAAGGCTCATGCCGGGGATAGAAATCATATCGGAAATCACCGGCCTGGAGAAGCATATACAGTCAGCCGATCTTGTCTTTACAGGTGAGGGCAGGACTGACCGTCAAACTGCATACGGCAAGGTAGCCTCCGGAATAGCGTCCATGGCTATGAAGCACGGCGTCCCGCTTGTTTGCCTTTCAGGGAGTCTCGGGGAAGGAATTGACTCGCTCTATGAACATGGCATCACTGCATTTTTCAGTATAGCGCCGGGGCCGATGAGCCTTGACGATGCGATGCAAAATGCCGACGCACTTCTGCAAAATGCGGCCGAGAATATTATGCGGCTAAGAATATCGTAATCGCTTGGCGTATCGTTTTCTGCGAGGGTTCTTGCAGAAAAGATGCTTCGATCACAGCCTGACAGGCAAAGAAAAAAACGGCCTAAAAACCGTTTTTAATAAAAACCAACCAACAAACCTGACAGCAACAAGTGTCGCCATCCTTATTATTAATTATATAGCACAGTTGAGGCCGTTGTAAACTGGAGATTTGTAAGAAATAGCCAAGTTTTAATATATGTATTATAATCAAATAGAAACAATTCAATTAATGGAGGTATGCAGAAGATGCTTAGATCGGAGTTCGTTGGTGTATATTTGTGTAGGATGAAAAAGCATTCCGGCCTTAAGGAGAGTTAAATGATGGAAAATGAGGTTATGTTTAATAATAGGGATGAATTTCGCAATTGGCTTATTGAGAATCACGCGACAAGCAGTGGGATATGGATGGTATTTGGTAAGGGTAGAAGTATAAAGACCATAAAGGCTGAAGAAGCACTTGAGGAAGCATTATGCTTTGGATGGATTGATGGTCAGCTCAGTAGTGTAGATGAAGAAAAATATTTAAAGAAATTTACCCCTAGAAGAAAAGGAAGCCATTGGACCGGCATTATCGAATTTTATAAAAATGTCAATGTCAATGAAAAAGACATATACAGCATTATATTTAGATGCAAAAAAAGAAGATACAAGGATTAAGAGACTTGAAAAAATTATAGAAAGACTAAACGAGAATAAAAAACCAATGTGAAGAGGCCATAAAGATGTACCAAAAATCTTTTAACGCAAAAATCGGCTGTTTGTTGCGCTATTCTGATAGAGATGAGCGTGATTTACAGAAAAACGCTTCTTTTTTCTTAACATTAACTTTTGATAATGCTGATGAGGTTAAACCTTGGTTTTGGTCGAAAGAATGGCAAGAAAAAGAGAAGGAAGCTGATATGGATAAAAGAGCAGGAAGGATTCATAGAGCAAAGGACGTAGATGACTTAATAAGACAGTTGGAGCAAGATTGATTCCATTTTTGAATGCAGCATTAATATGCAATAAGTTGAGATTAATCGAGGGCATAGACAAGGAGACGGAATATGCCGCTAAGTGAAATACAAAAAGAAGTCGATGAATGGACATCCCAGTATGAACCGCAATATTGGCCGCCATACGAAATGTTAGCGCGACTGATGGAGGAGACTGGAGAGGTTAGCAGAGAGATTAATCACCTTTACGGAAATAAGAAGAAGAAACCTGATGAGAAGACCAAAGGGCTTGGTCAAGAGCTTATTGATATCATATTTGCGGTTGTATGCATAGCAAACTCTCATAATATTGACCTGCAAAAAGAATGGGAAGAAATGAAAGTGACGAGACTTAATGCTCGAGACAAGGACAGGTGGGTAAGAAAGTATTAAAGAAAGGCGACGGAATGGAGGAATGATCTGCGATGGATATTGAATTGAGGCAATTGTCTGTTGATGATGGTATTGATATATATGACATGCTGCAAGAAATCCCAAAAGACGAAAACGGCTTTGTAAACGGTTGTAATGGCAGAGACTTTGAGAGTTACAAAGCATGGCTTACAAAAAATGATAACACAGCAAAAGGAATCGGACTCGAGGATTGGATGGTCCCCCAAAGTACATATTGGCTTTATGTTGATGGAGTACCGGTTGGCTTTGGCAAACTCAGGCATTATTTGACTGATAAGCTCAGGGAAGAAGGCGGTCATGTGGGTTACACAATCCGGCCGTCATATCGTAATAAAGGATATGGCAAGCTCCTATTGAAGCTGATTATCGGAAAGGCAAATGAAATGGGCATTGATAGGATTCTTGTTACCGTTCAAAACCATAATGAATATTCGATAAAGGTTGCTTTATCAAATGGCGGTATAGTTGAAAAAGTGACCGATAAAAGGCATTATATTTGGATTGAATGCTATGGGGGATTGGTTATGGGGGATCGTTAAATGAATGAAGTTTTAAGAGCAATAAAAAGCAGAAGAAGTATAAGAAAATATAAACAAGAGCAAATAAGGCAGGAAGAACTCGAACTGATTATCGAAGCCGGCATTTATGCTCCAACAGGTCATAATTCACAGTCTTGGCACTTTACAGTCATTCAGGATCGCAAAGTTATTGAACACATCAATGATGTTTCAAAAAGGGTCATGTCCACAATTAAAATTGATTGGATCAGGAATGTGGGAAGAAATCCGGATTATGATATTACGTACAAAGCGCCTACATTAATAGTTGTTTCAGGCAGAAGGGATGCGATTTGCAGCAGGATTGATTGCTGCGCTGCCGTTGAGAATATGCTTATTGCGGCAGAAAGCTTGAATATCGGTTCAGTGTGGTTAGGATTCGCCATGTTTTGTTTCAAGATCAAAGGGGAGGCTGAAAGAATAGGTGTGCCGAAAGGATACGACCCTTATCAGGCGTTTGTTCTTGGATATAAAGATCAGGAGGCGCAGCCGGTCGCACCGAAGCGAAATTATGATGTAGTCAATTATATTCGATGAATGTACTCTGGTACAATGCCAAGGCGCATTTAAATACATGCGGGCACATAATTGATTGCCATATCTTGAGGGAGCCCGTACATTATATTCAGGTTTTGTATGGCCTGTCCCGCCGCTCCCTTTATTAAGTTATCAATTGCGGCAAATATGATTAATGAATTGTCCTGCTCATCCACCTCAAAATTTATATGGCACATGTTCGAATTTCTAACCCATTTTGTCTCCACGTACATGCCGCGATCCAGTATTTGAACGAACTGCCTGTAATGATAATACATATCGTAAATATTTCTGATAAAATCATAGTCAACTCTCATTGTAGGCCTGGTATAGCAAGTAACAAGGATACCCCTCTGCATGGGAACAATATGAGGCACAAAGGTTAGCTTTACTTGTTCATGGGTGAAATACTCAATTGCTTTTTGAGTTTCTATTTTGTGGGGGTGATTTGTAATTCTGTAAGGCTTAACTGATTCATTTGCCTCCACAAAGTGAGTTCCAATCGTTAGGGTCCTGCCTGCGCCTGACAACGCACATTTTGCGTCGACCGTCACATCCGGGCAAATTATTTTTTCTTTAATAAGCGGCAGCAATGCAAGTTGGATTGCTGTTGCGAAGCATCCGGGATTAGCAATGTTTTGCGCAGCTTGTATTTCATTTTCATTCCACTCGCAAAGTCCATAAGTAAACCGGGAAGAAAGGTGAATGGATTTATGATCTTTGCCATAATACTGTTTATACTCCGTACTGTTCATAAAACGATAATCTGCTCCGAGATCAATAACTCTTACATTATTTAATATATCGTCGTTGAGTTTCTCCATCAAAACGCCGTAGGGCAGAGATGTGAACAGCACATCGATACCGTCGGCGATAGTTTCAAAATCAAGAGCCAGACAGCTATCTTGACTGAACCCGGTAAAATTCCGGTATGTATAAGAATATTTGTTATTGGTATAGGTTTCCGATATGATATTAATTATCTTTACTTCGGGATGACCGTACAACAGCCTGACTAATTCCTGTCCGGCATATCCGGTCGCACCGATAATTCCCACTTTTATCATAAGATACCCCCGTACTCATAATTTCATTGTATATTTTCTCGTTTACATTTGTGTTGTCTATTGCGGCATAAGCCTTATGGATATCCGACATGCGCTTTTCGTCCAGTAATATGCCGTCGATCGCCCTTCTTAAACTGATACCGTTTATATCCTTTTCTTCAATTATATCCGCCACATTCATATTTTTTAGTTCCGTGGCAT
>CAZCKQ010000123.1:0-5632 GCA_964499315.1 uncultured Eubacteriales bacterium
CGATAAGCATCCCCATCCTTGTGATCAATATGGTATTGCCCTGCTTATTGAGGCTTTTCTCGTAAAAATCCCTGCCCGCGGCCGCTCCCATGGTATGGAACTGCGAACTCAGCGTGGACATGGCCGCTGCGAGAAGCGTGACAAGGAATACGGCGCCGAACCACTCGGGTATGAAGTTCTTTATGAACTCAGGTATGATATTATCGGTGGCCTTGGCGGCAACCGCCGCTATATTGCCTGTCGACTCAAAGAAATATACATTGGAGAGCGCGCCGACAATAAAAGCGACGCCGGTCATCATAAGTATGAAGATGCCGCCGGAGACTACCGCCCTGTTCAACTGCTTGTCGCTCTTCACCGTCATGAAGCGGACGATGAGCTGCGGCTGCGCAAGGACGCCTATACCGACGCCCATGACGATCGTCGAGACCAGTTTCCACCATATCGGCGAGCCTCCCTGCGGCATGGACGTCCATCCCCGGAAGCCTTTGTCTACCATTCCCGCGACCTGCTGCTTAACATTCTCGTCATTCATCAGACCCGTCAGCTTCTCATGGGCCTGTGTGACGCCGCCAAGGCTGGCGTACGCGAATATCAGCAAAATCACCATGCCGACGAACATGATGAGCCCTTGGAACGCATCGGTATACATAACGCTCTTCAAACCGCCCATCCAGACATAGACAGCCACGACGACGACAAAGCATATCAGCGAGACTTCATAAGGAATCTTGAAATAGGACTCTATGAAGTTCGCCCCGCCTTTTATTACAGCCGCCGCATATATGGGCATGAAAAGGAATATTATCACTCCGGCAAAGCCCTGAATGAATTTGGAATCAAACCTCCTCCCGAGCAATTCGGGAAAGGTATGAGCATCAAGATTGCGGCCGATCCTTCTTGTGCGTCTTCCGAAAACGACAAACGCAATAAATATTCCGAATAAGATATTCAGGAATGTGAGCCAGAGAAGCCCCATCCCCAGAGATCCCGCAGCGCCGCCGAATCCGACGATCGCCGAGGTGCTGATGAATGTCGCGCCATATGAAAGCGCCATTATCAGCGGGTGTATCTGACGCCCCGCCACCAGGTAATCCTGGGAGGTTTTTGTCCCCTTGTATCCTAAATAGCCGAGGAATACTACGGCTATCAGATAAATAACTATAACGATGACAGTATACATTATCCGCCTCCTAAAAAATTGATACATCAATTATTCAATTAGTGACATTTAATCTTTAAAGGCGAGCTATTTCCTGAATTCCGAACGGTTCGGACATCCAAAACTGCGATTTCTCCGATAAGATCTTAAACGCGATTTTCGATGAGTAAAAAATCAGGATCATTCCCTAAGCCGTATCTTCACTGTTCCACTTGACTAAACCATAGACGACACATAAGATGGTGCTTAGAATACAAAGTATATACACTGACCAGATCCAAAAATCCGGTAAACCAAGCATCGATCCCCCTCCCTTCACGGCTCCCGTCATCACCAAACCACAGATGCGGATCTGCTTGAGCCTGCATTACGCAGATACGCCTCCTCGGCGCATCTGAAAGCCTGCCGTTTTAATAATGACCGAAGCAGAATAACAAATAACAGTAATCTTTATTTTATAATAATTCCGGAATCATGGCAAGAAAAAGGTTATATAAAAGGTTATATCCTGCGGTCATACCTTCTTAAGATTTATATAGGAGAGCGGATCTACGGCTTTTTCGCCCTTCCTGATTTCGAAATGCAGATGCGGACCGGTGGACAAACCGGTACTCCCTACGTTTGCGATAGTCGCGCCCTTATCGACCTGCTGTCCCTTTTTGACAAGGACCTTTGAGCAGTGCGCGTACACACTGTTCAATCCGCCGCTGTGTTCCAGTCTGACACAATACCCGTACCCATTTTCCCAACCTGCCGAAATGACCTTACCGGATAAGAATGCCTTTATCGGCGTACCTGTAGGGACATCTATGTCTATTCCGCTATGAAACTCCATTTTTTTCAAAATGGGGTGCATCCTGTTTCCAAAGCATGAAACGACAAGACCTGTAACCGGCGCAATACAGTCAGGCTTAACTGCGGCGGCGGCTACGGACTTCGGGGTTGCAACAGGGGTCGCAGCAGGGGTCGCAGCAGGAGTAGAAACAGGGGTTGCAACAAGCATTGCGGCAGATGACGCGACCGACGATGCAACGGGCGTCGCAACCGGCAATACGGCAGACGATGCAGCTTGCGAAGAATTCGGAATACCCGTGGCGCTCTCGGGTATCATGATCCCCCAGGCCCGCAGATACGCCAGACCCCTAGCGTCCATACCGTCCATAGCGTTCATACCGGGTGATTCGTCATCATCAGCGTTGGTGTAGTCTTGCGATTCAAACCCTTTATCCGCTGCAACAGCATTACCGGAGGTAAAAGGCAGTTTGAATCTGGTGATGCTATCAATAATTTCATCAATAGTTGAGAATATCTTGTCGATTTCAACATTATTGAAGGCCACCCATTTCAATTTATCCAGCAAAGTGTTCGTAAGCGGCATATCCACAGTCTTGACGAAAAATACCAGCAGCAGAAGGATTATCGATATGGCGGACTGCCTTATGACGGTTTCGGCAAGACGGCCTTTGCTACGCTCCGCAGTAGTCCTCTTCTTGTACCGCGGACGTGAATTTGTACGGTAGTGCGCGTTACGCACCAAAACATCTTCCATATATGCAATTATATTTTTTGGTATTTGGTTTTATGCTATTTCCCCGGATTGCGTATGCTCTTGATGGCTATATTGGCAATCAACGAAGGGGCTGCCCTGACGCTCTCCCCGTTTCGGTTGCGGGAAAGCTGTATATCAAAAGACGCGTCCTCGATCTCTATGTAATTAGATACGGCCTTGATTATGTCACACTTTATCATTTCAAAAAACTGGGGCGTGATATTGGCCCTGTCATGCATGAGCACAAGCTTAAGCCTTTCTTTGGCGACATCCTTCGAACTCAATATTTCAGGCATTGGCATGCCTCCTTTTCACTATTCTCCGAATATGCTCCTGATTTTGAGGAAAAAACCGCTGCTCTGCTTTTCGTGGGCGGCAGCAGGTATGTCTTCCCCGATCAGTTTCTTGGCAATATTCCTGTAAGCTATGCCTGCGGCAGATCTCCTGTCTGTTATCACAGGCTCGCCCCTGTTTGTCGAAACAAGGATCTTTTCATCTTCCGGGACAACACCGGCAATATCGACCGCAAGAATATCAACGATATCTTCTATGCTCATCATGTCGCCGCGCTTTACCATATCGGCACGCACCCTGTTTATCAGCAACCGGGGGGATGGCAAACCGTTGGCTTCGAGCAGGCCGATTATTCTGTCGGCATCCCTCACGGCTGAAACTTCAGGCGTCGTTACGACTATTGCGCTTTCCGCGCCTGCGATTGCATTTTTGAATCCCTGTTCTATACCTGCGGGGCAATCAATAAGCACCATATCACATTCGCCGCGCAGGTCGCCGCACAGCTTGATCATTTGTTCCGGCTTAACGTCGGTCTTGTCTCTCGTTTGCGCGGCAGGAAGCAGAAACAGGTTGTTGAACCTCTTATCCCTTATTAAGGCCTGCTTTAACCTGCATGTCCCTTCAACCACATCTACAATGTCGTAAACTATCCTGTTTTCAAGCCCCATCACCACATCGAGGTTTCGTAGCCCTATATCCGTATCGACCAGAACGACCCTCTTGCCAAGCATCGCCATTGCGGTCCCGAGATTCGCGGTGGTTGTCGTCTTGCCTACGCCGCCTTTGCCGGAAGTTATTACAATAACATTTTTCACCTGGTAAAAACCTCCTTTGTAGTGTTGATATCATCCGAATTATCATGCTTGTCCCTGTTGAAGTATGCCATCAGGATATCCTTAGCAATCGGAGCCGTATAAGCGCCCCACACACCCTTTTCAACAACTACCGCAACTGCGATCTCCGGCTTTTCCGCCGGCGCGTAGCATACAAAAAGCGCATTGGAAGACTGGTTGGCTTCAAATCCGGTTTCCGCGGTCCCTGTCTTGCCTGCCACCTTAAACGGAAAATCCCTGAAGATGCTGACCGCGGTTCCGTCCTCGGAATTCGTAACTGCTATCATGCCTTTCTTTACAGTATCGATAGTCGTCTTATCCAAATCGATTTTTTCATAAACCGGCTGGGTTTCTTTTATGACATCACCGCTCCTCGAGATGATTCTCTTGATAAGATACGGTTGATATCTGTAGCCTCCGTTGGCAATGGTACTGACGTAGCATGCGAGCTGCAGCGGAGTGAAAGCGTTGTCAAACTGTCCGATTGCAGTCTGCGCCGTATCTGCGGGCCTCCAGTCATCATTATGTATTTTCCTTTTGTTTTCTATGGAAGCGAGTATCCCCGAACTCTCATATGGTATGTCTATGCCTGTGGGTTTTCCGAGACCGAACAGCGTTGCCCATTTATCAATATATTCTATAGTCGTCCTATATCCGAGGATGTGAAAAAAGATATTGCATGAGGCCGCAAGGGCCTTTTCAATTGTCAGATCCCCATGAGCTCCGTAACCTGTCCTCCTGTTATACTCAAGACAGTAGAAATCCTTTCCCCCGATATTGACGTATCCTTTATCCCTGATGATGCCTTTCGGGCCGATGATACCCTCTTCAAGCCCAGCAATGGCTACCACCGGCTTGAATGTCGAACCCGGCGCATAGTTGCCCTGAATTGCCCTGTTGAACATTGGAGCGGACTTATCTTTGAACAATTCACTAATCTTCTTTTGCGCTTCCTGGTTGGATGCGTCTTCGATAAAAAGCGAAGGGTCATAATAGGGATAGCTGGCCATGGCCAGAACCTGGCCGGTATTGACGTCAAGGGCAACCACAGCTCCCGCGTTCGCGTCTCCGAAATTCTTTTTCCCGCCCATGTTCTTTATAATATTGATATTTCTTTCGAGGGATTCCAACGCCACTTTCTGTAGGTCGGCATCGACAGTGAGTATTATATCGTCGCCCGATTTGGCCGGGTCCTCGCCAAGCTGCGCAGTCTCTCTGCCCTTTGTGTCAACCTCGACCAGACGCTTGCCGATTTTGCCCCTTAAGTACGCTTCTGCAGCCAATTCAACACCGTCCTGACCGATAAGGTCGTTATGTCCGTATCCCTCTCCCTTCAGTTTTTCCAACTGCTCAGGCTTGATGAGACCTATATATCCCAGCAAATGGGCAAATAAACTGGCGTCGTTGTATTGCCTGTAAGGTATTATGGAGGTTGTAACGCCGGGCAGTTCATAATGTCTCTCCTCAATCTCAGCCACCGATTCCCTGGACACATCATCAGCCAGAACTACCTGGCGTCCGGTATCGAAACTCCATTGATTGCGAAGTATCTCATAACGGATCATCATGATTTTATATGCTTCCTCATCAGTACAGCCGTTATCGATCTTGAACCTTTCCTCCCGGAGGTAATTGAAAAAATCCCTCGGGTCATCTTTGACCTTGTCGGCGGCTAAGTTGAACGTATCCTTGTTCATCTGCCATTTGAGCGCATCAGCTGTCTCCAGAATGCCGAAAGTAAATGGTTTTATGGTCATGTATTTTGAAAAGGTACGGTTATACCTGTCTTCGTTC
>CAZCKQ010000124.1:0-5592 GCA_964499315.1 uncultured Eubacteriales bacterium
ACAAGCATCCGTAAAGCCTCCGGACCCAATTCGGGCAAAGCGATCATTTCCTGCCGGACGACGCATCGCGCAAGCAATGCGCCGGCGCCTCCCGCGGCGGCGAAATACACAGCTCCGAACCTCACCATCGCCTCGATGACCTCCGCGCTGCGCGACCCTTTACCTATCATTCCCTTTAATCCGAGACTTAAAAGTCTCGGAGCATAAGCATCCATCCGGCCGCTGGTGGTGGGACCGGCCGAACCGATCACGCAGCCGGGTTTGGGCGGGCATGGACCTGTATAGTATATGATCTGCCCATTGATTTCAAACGGGAGCTTTTCCCCCGAATCAATGAGCCCTATGATCTTCTTATGAGCCGCATCCCTCGCGGCATATACCTTCCCGCTTATATACACCGTGTCTCCGGCATTCAGCTTTTTTAACATTCCGGCGTCAAGAGGAGTACCGATACGATATTCTCCCGGCATCATATCACCGCCTCAGCGTGGCGCAGACAATGGCAGCTTATATTGACGGCGACAGGCAGGCCTGCTATGTGAGTCGGAAAAACCTCGATATTCACCGCCAGCGCCGTAACTCTCCCGCCGAGACCGCCGGGTCCTATACCAAGTTGATTTATCTTTTCAAGAAGATGTCGTTCGAGCCTTTCAATATGCCTCTTTGGGTGATTGCTGCCTGTTTTCCTGAGCAAAGCCTTTTTGGCTAAAATCACCGCAGTCTCCATCGTACCGCCAATCCCAACTCCGACCACGACAGGAGGGCATGGATTCGATCCCGCGCTGTTTACCGCATCCAATACGAATCCGATTATCCCGTCCACGCCTTCGGAAGGCTTGAGCATCCTGACGCAACCCATATTTTCACTGCCGAATCCTTTGGGCATGACCGTTATCTTCAATTTGTCCCCTTCAACAATGCTTACATGGATCACAGGCGGCGTATTATTACCTGTATTGATTCGTTCGATAGGATCCTCTACTACGGAATTCCTTAAAAAACCTCTTTTGTACCCTTCTTCGACACCGGCGGCGATAGCTTCAGTCAGACTTCCGCCTGTAATGTGCACATCCTGCCCTATCTCCAAAAAAACCACAGCCATTCCGGTATCTTGACATAACGACACTTCATCTTCTCTGGAAATCTTTATGTTCTGTATAAGCTGCCGGAGTATTTCACGCCCCGAATGGGATTCTTCTATTGCGAGGCAATCCTCAAGAACTTTCTGATATCCGGCATCCAACGTATGATTTGCCTGTATGCACAACCCGGCAACGACTCTGGCGATTTCTCCTGTATGGATGTCCTTTGTTTTCATGACGGAATAATTGTATTATACGTAAAATAAAAAATCAATGCCGCAATCAAGCCATTTTTGTGATTATTTTGTCTGAAATGCTTGACTTGATGCGGCTTTCATTATAGAATATTGATTAATTCCATAAACAGGAGGTTATGTAAATGAACAAATCAGATTTGGTTAATGCAATTGCTGCTAAATCCGGCCTTAACAAAAAGAACAGCGAGGCTGCTCTCAATTCTTTCGTAGCAGCTGTTGAGGAATCCCTCAAAAAGGGCGAAAAAGTTGTGTTGGTCGGTTTCGGTACCTTTGAAGTAAGGAAAAGAGCGGCAAGAAAAGGAAGAAATCCCCAAACCCGCAAGGAAATCACCATTCCGGCATCGAAAGCACCTGTTTTCAAAGCTGGTAAAGGCCTTAAAGACAAAGTTAACAAAAAATAACTATTGTCAATTTCAAAAACAGTTTTGCCATACATAAAGCCCTGTGATTTTCACAGGGCTCTATTATTATCGGATTTAACAATTACTTCAGCAATTATCGAATTATCGCTGAGAAATCAATTCCGCCACATGATTGTACCCCATCCCGATATATACGGCATCCAGTATTGCCAGCCTTACCATGGCTTCACAAACCGGGTAGATACGCGGGCAAAGCGAAGGATCCCTGCGCGTGATTGGCTGAAGCTCGACATTCTTTTTTCCGGACATATCTATGGTATGCTGTTTGATCGATATTGTCGGGGTAGGCTTGACCGCCACCCTTATCCTGATATCTTCACCGCTGGATATGCCTCCAAGCAGGCCGCCGGCATTATTTGTCCTGAACCTTACGTCGCCTGTTTTGTCATCATAATACATGGAATCGTTGGATTCGGATCCTTTCATCGCCGCATGCGCGAATCCGGCACCGAATTCAATACCCTTCACGGCTCCTATTGACATTATGCCATGAGCGATGGTGGCGCTCAATTTATCGAATACAGGCTCTCCAAGCCCTGCCGGCACCCCGTGGGCAATCACCTCAATAACTCCTCCGCATGTATCGCCTTCCTCTTTTACTTTCAGAATATCAGCAATCATCTCCGAAGCCTTTTCAAGGTCCGGGCAGTTCAGGTCGTTCTTGCGGTAATTGGCCTTGGCCTTTTCATAACTTATATTACCGGCCTTTATACCATGCGATTCTACAGTATACGCAATGACATCGATACCAAGCTTATCAAGTATGGCTTTGGCGACGGCGCCTCCCGCCACCCTGCCTGCCGTCTCCCTGCCGGAAGCCCTGCCCGCGCCGACCCAATCGGCGAATTTGCCGTATTTCTTGAAAAAAGTGTACTCGGCATGACCAGGCCGCGCAATGTCTTTATAGCTTCTGTATTGCTCTATATGGACGTCCTCGATATCGACATTCGGTATAACCAATCCCACCGGAGCTCCCGTCGTAAGGTCGTCTTCCATAACCCCTGAAAAGATGTAGACCCTGTCAGATTCTTTTCTCGGTGAATCAAGGGGTGTTTGCCCGGGTTTCCTTTTATCCAGCTCAGCCTGTATCATTTCAGAGGTCAATCTGATCCCTGCCGGCACCCCGTCGGCTATCGCCAGAAGTCCGCCGTATAATTTATCCGGTATCTGCATGCTCTTGCGGAATCCTCCTGAATAAGACTCTCCGCATGTAGTGACCTTGAATATCTTACCGAAAGTATTGCCAGTCATAATAACCTCCGAATGCTTAAAGTTTTTCGACTATTGTTATATCGCCGCCGCACTCCCCGATCAGCTCCGTAAATTGCGGAAACGTTATATTCACGGCTTCGGCGGTATCTATGGTAACACCGTCTTTTACGCATAGTCCGGCGATTGCCAGCGCCATGATCACACGGTGGTCAAAACGACCCGACAAATGCGCGGATTTGAGATCGCTCCGCTCTATTACCAACCCGTCCGGCAGTTCGTTGATCCTTGCGCCCATTTTCGATAATTCTTCATACATTACATGTATCCTGTCGGTTTCCTTTAACCTTGCCTGCGGCACGTTAAGAAGCCTGGTCCTGCCTGAGGCGAAACACCCTGCGACTGCCATCGCCGGCAAGGCATCCGGCGTGGCGTTCATATCGATATCCATCCCCTTAAGATCCCTGCCTTGCACTGTTACGCTTCTTGATTTACGCGTCACCCGCGCTCCCATGCATTCCAGATAATCAAGAACCACTTTATCGCCCTGAGGATCGTTCATATCCAGATTGGAAATTCTGACAGTCCCGCCGGATATCGCTGCCAGCACGGCAAAAAAGGTCGCTGAAGAAAAATCCCCGGGGATTACTGTATTAAACGCATTATATCTTTGTTTGCCTTTTATGTTGAACGTCTTGAATTCATTATTGCAATATTCAACGCCCATTTTATCGAGCCACCAGAGGGTCATCCTCACGTAAGGAACCTCATTGAGCCTTACAACTTCTATGGTCGTGTCTTTATCAAGCAAAGGCGTACTGATGAGAAGCGCTGACAGGAACTGTGACGTAACGGCGTCGATTTTGGCAAAACCGCCTTCCATCCTTCCCCCCACCACAACCGGCGCCATCCCGTATCCCTTGGTGCTGAACGCGCTGCCCCCGAGGTTCCTGATGGCGTCCAGCAAAGGAGCCAGAGGTCTTCTGCGTATCTGGTCGTCGCCGGTAAGCACGGTCCATCCGCCGCACAGCCCTGCAACGGCTGCGGCGAACCTGAGCGTGGTACCCGAGTTGCCTATGTCGACGATATTGTCGGGAGTTTGAGGCGAAGCGCCGAAACCCGTCACTTCAATACTGTCCGGCAGATGCTTGAAACCGGCTCCGAATGCGCGGCATGCCGCAACCGCAGACACTGTATCATCCGACAACAGCGGTTTCCGGATCTCCGACCTTCCATCGGACAGACTCGATAAAAAAATAGCCCTTATTGTATGTGATTTGGAACCTGGTATCTCAATTGCTCCGTTTATATCTGACTTACCGACTTTCAAATACATCTTTTGTACGCTCCTATATTTTCGATAGCCTAATTTGGTTTTACACAATAATAATATACGGTAATAACAAATGTCAACCTGAAGTGCGTGATTTGAATCTGGGAGGTGGTCCGTAATACTGGTAATAATCACATTTAATCCCGCCGTTAAACAGCTTGCGTTTCCTGTCGGCCTTCCTGCCGAAAAACTTCTCAAATTCGGGATGGGCGGAAAGAATATAATATGACCATGAATCAAGGCTGCCGAAGACGGCGCCCATTTCTCTGTATAGTGATTCTACCTGCCTTATTTCTCCTGACCGTTCACCATAGGGGGGATTGCAGACAATATATCCGTGCGAATACCTTGATCTGAGATCGCGCACATCCTGTGCCTGGAAATGGATTTGCCCGGCAACGCCGGCATTCTCGGCCTGCAGTTTCGCCAGCTTCACCGCATCCGCATCAATATCGAAACCGGATATCCTGAGCTCCACATCCGTCCTTTGGGCCCGGAATGCTTCCTCCCTCGCCCTTTGCCATGAAACCGGCGCAATTTGCGGCCATTGCTCCGAAACAAAACTCCTTTTGATACCGGGTGCAATGTTAAGGCCTATCATAGCTGCCTCGACTGCTATGGTTCCGGAACCGCAAAACGGATCGACAAAGGCCCTGTCTGCGTTCCACCTGCTCAGGAGGACAAGGGCGGCCGCCAGCGTCTCCTTGAGCGGAGCAGCTCCAGACAGGCGCCTGTAGCCCCTCTTATGCAGCCCCGCGCCCGAACTGTCTATTGTTATTTCAACCACGTCTTTTACAATCGATACTTCCAGCGGGAAAACCGGTCCCGATTCATCGAACCATGATAACCGGTATTTCTGCTTAAGTCTTTCCGCCACAGCCTTTTTGACTATGGCCTGGCAATCTGAAATACTCATGAGTTGTGAATCGACGCACTTGCCGTTGACAGGAAAGGCGGCATTTACCGGAAGCCAATCACCCCAGGGGATGCTTTTGGTTTTCTCAAAAAGCTCGTCAAATGTAACCGCGTCAAATCTCTCAATAGCGATAAGCACCCTGTCGGCCGTGCGCAGCATGATGTTCGCCCTGCAGATATCATCGGCGCTGCCGTCAAAGTATATCCTTCCGTTTGCAATATTCAAGTTCCTGAAACCGAGCCTGTCGAGTTCCCTGGCAGTAACGGCCTCAATCCCGAAAGCTGCCGCTGCGGCAATTTTCATATCTACCTCCGGATATAATGATACCTTGTTGATTAAATCCAATCAAGCAAAATATCAACATCAGGAATCA
>CAZCKQ010000125.1:0-5574 GCA_964499315.1 uncultured Eubacteriales bacterium
GGCGGGATGTAAAAATAGAGGGCAAATTAGGTTCAGGTCATGTCAGATTCGGGAAAGATCACCGATATCAAGCTGTTGAGTTCTTCTGATCCCGCTAAAAGCAACATGCAGCCGGAAATGCTCTATGATAAGGTAATCGAAGCGCAATCGCTGCAAGTGGACACGATCAGCGGCGCGACCCTTACCTCCAAGGCCTATCTCAAGGCGGTGGAGATTGCGCTGGTACAGGCGCAATAAGCCCTGTTTATATTTGATATTTCCATGAAAATCGCAGGCCAAAACGTTCATCGTAAGGATGAACGTTTTGTTATTATGTGTACTCTGGCGATGAACACATCTTTTAAATCTGGTTTCAAATAAATAAAATGGTATAATCATTAAGGGTATAATCATTTAAAATGGAAGTAATAGAAGCTTTACAAGTTTTTGAAGGTTTTTGTAGGCAAAAAAACGGAGGCTAATCTTGATGAGCGTGAAAAAGAAATCTAAGACAAAAAAACGGGTGATCATCGCCGTAATTATAATCGCGGTACTGGGCATAGCGGCGTTGTGGCTCATGCGGCCGGCACGTGAGCCTTATGAAAGCGTGGTCGCCAAAAATGGGGATATTGAGACCTACTATTCTTTTGCGGGAAATGTGGCAGCTAAAAGCCGCCAGACGATTGTATCCGAAAAGATTTTGCAGGTAGATGAGATTAATATAAAAGAAGGGGAAACAGTTGAAGAAGGCGATGTGCTGATCAAAACGACGGCAGGGGACAGGATCAAATCCAAGATCAGCGGTGAGGTAGCCGAGATCTATGTAGAAGAAGGCGCGCAGGTCATGGCTGGTACGAAGCTGATTGAGATCGTAGATTATGATGATCTTGAAGTCAGCATCAAGGTCGATGAATATGATATTAAGGCCTTGGAGAAAGGCAAGGATGCAACCGTCACGATCGGCTCGCTCGATAAAGAGATCAACGGAACGATTGCCAGCATCTCTAAAGAAGGTCAGGTTACGAGCGGTGTAACGTATTTCATGGCGACTGTGGATTTGGAAAAAGATGATGCGCTCAAGATCGGCATGTCCGCCGAGGTCAAGCTCTTGAATGAAAAGGCTGAGGGTGTTGTTACGCTGCCTATGACAGCTATTCAATTTGACGATGATAACAAGCCGTACGTCTTTAAAAGAGGCAACAGACGCTCGGTAATCAGAGTGGAAATAACCACAGGCATTAATGACGGCATAACAGTTGAGATCAAAAGCGGCGTTTCCGAGGGTGAAACCGTCCTTTATCCCAAAGCTGAGGCAGAAGGAATGGAAATCTTCAGGGGGCCGCAATCCAGGCGGAGGCGTTAAATAATGGCCGGAAATGAAAATGTAAATGAGATCCTTAATATGCAGAGTATCTGTAAAAGCTACTATATGGGCGGGGAAGAACTGGAAGTCCTGCACGACATCAATTTGACCGTCCATAACGGGGAGTTTTTATCGATACTCGGTCCCTCCGGCTCAGGAAAAACTACGTTTATGAATATAATAGGTTGTCTGGATGTAATGTCATCAGGAAAGTATTATCTTGCCGGTAATGATATCGAGGATCTTGACGAGAACGATCTTGCAAAGATACGCAATAAAGAGATAGGCTTTGTATTTCAGAGTTTTCATCTCCTGCCGCGGATGAATGCTCTTCAGAATGTGGAGCTTCCATTAATCTATGCCGGCCTGCCGCCTTCAGAGCGCAGAAACAAATCAAAGGCGATGCTCGAACGTGTCGGGCTGAAGGACAAGATGCGCAACCTGCCCAATCAGCTCTCCAGCGGGCAGCAGCAGCGTGTCGCCATTGCGCGCGCGCTGGTCACAGGACCGTCGATCCTGCTTGCGGACGAGCCTACGGGCGCTCTGGACCAAAAGACCGGAACCCAGATCATGGAGTTGTTTGAAGAATTGAACGATGAGGGAAAGACCATTATAATGATCACTCATGATATAAACATCGCCCGCCATGCGAAGAGGATCGTCAATATCCTGGACGGGCGTCTGACCGAGCAGTCGGCGCGGACAGGCCAGACCGAGCAGGAGGTGCGATAGGGATGCTGCTCGAGAGCATTAAGATGTCCTGGGAAAATATAATTCACAATAAATTGCGTTCATTCCTCACGATGCTTGGTATCGTAATAGGCGTCGCATCTGTCATCGCGCTGATCACCATAGTTCAGGGGGCGACCAGCAGCATCGGAAACGAGGTGGCTGCCCTCGGCGCCAATAAAGTCACGATCAACGCTTACGGCACTCCGCTGAAGAGGGGGATCAGCGATGAAGATATGGAAAATATCGCGGCCATAGATAATATCAGCGGGATATCGCCGACCATATCCGGCAAGACCAGTATTGTCCATAACGGTAATGTGATGGATGGCATTACAGTCCAGGGTAAAAATGAGGTATATTTCAAGACGGCTTCAGGTCTTTTAAAATCAGGCAGGGCAATCAATGTGCTTGACGTAAGCGGTAAAAACCGGGTTGCGCTGATCGGCGACGATATTGCAAAGCAATTATATTTCGGGGTTGATCCTGTTGGAAAGCAACTACAGATAAACGGCATGACCTTTACTATTATCGGGACATTATCGGTTTCCGGCGAATTCAGCATAACCTCCAACAATGAGGCCGTCATTATCCCGTACACTACTGCGCTCCGCTGTTTGGGCGTCAAAAACATATCAGGCCTTGACGTATATCTGGAGAATACCGATCTGGCCGATGATACGATAATCGCCATTAAGAGTGTATTGAACGCGGCTTTTAATTATAAGGAAGATGCGTACTTCGTTTTCAACATGGGCGATCTGCTGGAGACCTTCCAAACCATGATGTCGATGCTTTCGATGCTGCTTGCGGGTATTGCGGCCATATCGCTTGTCGTCGGCGGCATAGGTATAATGAATATGATGCTGGTATCGATAACCGAACGCACGACTGAAATAGGGCTGCGTAAAGCCTTGGGAGCCACCCCGAAAAAGATACGGCTTCAATTCATCATTGAATCCATATTCCTTTCGGTCGTCGGCGGATTTTTTGGATTGATATTAGGCAGCATCGTCGCTTATGTCGCCACCGACCTGATCGGGATAAATTTTGCCATAACGATATCCACCATATCAATTGCCGTGGGTTTCTCAGCGGCGGTAGGCATCGCTTTCGGGTACATGCCGGCGAGGAAAGCCAGCAAGTTAAACCCAATCGACGCATTGAGGAGTCTATAATTGGAGGTTACGTCAATGTCAAACAATGAGCAAGGCAGGCAGCCGGCAAGATTAAGACGTTCTGAGAGCTTTTTGGGGATCCACTTCGATTTCCATGCCAATGATGACTGTAAAGAGATTGGCAAAAACACCACTGAAGAGATGATACAAAAAGTGCTCGACAGAGTGAAGCCTGATTATGTCCAGTGTGACTGCAAAGGTCATCGGGGGCTTTCAAGTTACCCGACAAAGGTAGGATATCCTGCTCCCGGTATAGTCAAGGACGCTATGCGTGTTTGGAGGGATGTGACCGCGCGTAACGGGGTTTCGCTCTACATGCATTACTCCGGCGTTCTGGACAGGGAGGCGATTTCGCGTCACCCTGACTGGGCAAGGGTCGACGCGACCGGAAAACCGGATAGTGACGGAGCGGCTTCCACTTTTGGCCCTTATGTGGACGAACTGCTTATCCCGCAACTCAAGGAACTCATTGACGAGTACGGCGTCGACGGCGTATGGGTCGACGGGGAGTGCTGGGGTACGCACCAGGATTATTCCGCTCGGGCTATTGAGACCTACAGCAAGCAAATTGCAGCGGAGATTCCGAGGAAGCCGGAGGATCCCGGTTTCTATGAATTCAGCCAGTTTTGCAGGGAGCAGTTCCGGCGCTATCTGAGACATTATGTTGATGAACTTCACAAACACCGTCCTGAATTCGAAGTGGCGAGCAACTGGGCGTTCAGTTCTTTCATGCCCGAGCCGGTTACCGCCGAGGTGGACTTCATATCCGGGGATTATACCCTCCAGAATAGCGTGAATAATGCGCGTTTTGAAGGCAGATGCATGGCGAGGCAGGGAAAACCGTGGGACCTGATGGCTTGGAGCTTTAGCATGTATTTTGGCCCTGTCCCCGGTGAGTATAAGGAACATGTAATGAATACAAAATCGGTTGTCCAGATGCAGCAGGAGGCGGCAATAGTCCTTTCGCTGGGAGGGGGATTTCAGGTGTATTTCCCTCAGAAGAGGGACGGAAGCATAAGGGAATGGCAAATTGAGCTGATGGGACGTGTGGCGGAATTTTGCCGCGCGCGCCAGAAATTCTGCCATCGCGCCTTACCTGTACCACAAATCGGCCTTTTATATTCCACTGAGGCATTTTACCGTCAGAATACCCGTCTGTTCGGCCCGTGGCACGGGGATATGGTGGCGATACAGGGTGTGCTTCAAGGCCTTCTCGATTCCCAGAATGCAGTGGAAGTCCTTATGGAACACCAGCTTACCGGCCGGATGAAAGAGTATCCGCTGATAATAATCCCGGAATGGCCTTACCTTGGGCAGGCTTTCAAGGATGAACTTCTGGCGTATGTGGAGGGTGGCGGCAATCTGCTGGTGATCGGACCCGAAGCGGCAGCTATGTTCAAGGATGAGCTCGGAGTGGAATTTGCCCAATCAGATGATGTCGGAATATGGATATCGTATAATGGCTGGTTAGGCGGGTTGCAGACTCATTACGCAAAAGCGTCGATCTCTGATAAATCCGGCAGAGCCGCGGCATTCGGACTTATGTACAAAAATAACGATTTTAAGGATACCGTCGGAGTGGCGGCTTCTGTTGCCAAGTACGGAAAGGGCCGGATTGCCGGAATGTACTTCAATTTTGGCGAGAGATACATAAAAGGGGCGACCGGCACTGCCAGGGATTTTCTTAACGCTTTGGTGCGTGAGCTTTTCCCGGAACCGATGGTTGAAGTGAAGGGGTCCCATTATGTTGATGTATCGGTCAACGAAAAAGGCGGCAAACTGGCTGTCAATCTGGTCAATACTGCCGGCCCGCATGCTGATAAAACCAGATATGTGTTTGACGAAGTTCCTCCTATAGGCCCCCTGGATATTATGATACGGGTAAAACAGATGCCGGCCGCGGTTACGCTCGAACCGGACGGGATAACCTTGCCGTTCACGTTTGAAAAGGCCGATGGCGATAGCGGCGACAAAGCCGGCGGGGTTATCAAACTGGCTATTCCCAAACTCGAGATACATGGGATCATAATAGTGGAATAGGGATGAGAGCTGATAGAGAAATAAACATGAGCGAAAAAGCTAATATTGATTCATATATAGTATTGACGGTCATCACTCTGATATTATTGCTTTGCGCGCTTATATCCGCGGTATTCGTCAGGACGCCGTCAGTTACTGGCTTTTCTGTGTTTGAGGTTATCTTAGGCATGTTGATAGTATTGCCGCTGTTGTTCATACCATGTTATATTTTAATATCGGTTTTTAGTGATGGGATGTGGCTTTTGTTTTTGATGCTGACTATTGATGTGGCAGTGCCGAGGGGTT
>CAZCKQ010000126.1:0-5561 GCA_964499315.1 uncultured Eubacteriales bacterium
GGTCAGAGCCGGATTCGATGCGGTATTCGTCGGCATTGAATCACCTGATGAGGACAGCCTGAAGGAGTGCAATAAATATCAGAACAGAAACCGTGATCTTCTATCGTCCATCAAGCAGATACACGCGGCGGGAATGCAGGTCCAGGGCGGATTCATACTTGGCTTCGATAATGATAAACCGGGCACGTTCGAACGTTTGATAAAGTTCATCCAGGAAAGCAGCGTAGTGACCGCGATGGTAGGGCTGCTCAACGCGCCGAAGGGTACGAAGCTGTACGACAGGATGAAGGAGGAAGGCCGCTTGTTAAAGACATTCTCAGGCGATAATACCGACTATTCGATGAATTTCATCCCCAAGATGAATCAAGATATGCTGATCGATGGATATAAAAAGGTCGTCAATACCATCTACTCTCCTAAATACTATTGTGACAGGGTCATCAGCTTTCTCAAAGAATATGTGCCGATAAAACATGGTCTGGCGAAAATCAAGCTTAATGAACTCAGGGCATTTATCAAGTCGATATTTGTGCTGGGGATTGCTGTCAAAGGCAGGTTGTATTACTGGAAGCTGTTCATCTGGGCGCTTTTCAGGAAACCCAGATTGTTTCCTATGGCTATTGTATTTTCGATTTACGGATTCCATTTCAGAAAGGTTTTCGCGAAGACCTATGAGTGAACCTAATGCAATTGAGCTGATAGCGCATATTATTTATAAATCAAACGGGGGGTGTAAGTCTTGAGAATTATCAGCGAACAGTGTAATAATTGCGGCATATGTGAGGCCGAATGCCACAGGAATGCGGTGACAAAGGATAATAACGGTAAGTTTATTATTGATGCGTCATTATGCAACAATTGTGAAGGATTACTCGATTACCAATGCGCATGGGTATGTCCATGCAACTGTATTGTCGACGAATCCGGGAATCCGATATCTATAACCGATCGCACCGCAAGGCTGAGACCTGACCATATCCTTTATATGGTTGCGGTATTGGGGGCGGGCAATAGCGGACGTTATGTGACGGGCAGGGAATGGGTGCTCATGCGCAACATCATTGCCGAGGCTTTCAGGGATCCTCGGCTTATGATACGGATAGTGCCCACATTCGATGACGGCTGTATCGGATGCAAATCGAAGAAGGATCCAAAGCACGTGGAAAAGCTGATATGGGAAGACAAAAAAACATTAGACGCGGCTGGTTTCAAATATGGGCAGGTGATCAATTTTTGGGATGCCATCAGTGCGATCAAAAAGAATATAACCAAGCGGTATCTGAAAAAGATCGGAAAGTCAGATGTATTTATTAAAGATTTTTTTGATAAAAACAGGTAATTGCCGCAACTATATTGGCAAATACTGCAACAGCATAATATAATGTTATAGGAAGTACCGCATGACAACTGAATATCAGACGGATGATGGCTGCGGGAGAGTCCCGTTTATATCGCGGGCGCCGAAGAAGTAAGTATCCGGTTGGCCGGAAATGAAACTTTCAGGCAAAAGGGACCGTAGCCGGACAATACTCTGGAAAAGCCGGCAACGGCACCGAAGGAGCAATATCCGGCAAGAAAGGATGTCAGGATAGAATCTCTCAGGGATACATACAGGGGAAATAACATTGTTGAGTGTTATTTCCTCTTTTTATTTATTATTTAAGGGGGTGTTTGATATCAAAAGGACTCCGCTTTATGAAATGCACCTGTATCATGGTGGGAAGATCATAGAATTTGGAGGCTGGGCTCTTCCGGTCCAATACAAAAGTATTATCGAAGAGCACAATAAAGTGAGAGAGGCCGCGGGGCTATTCGATGTCTCGCATATGGGGAGGATCATCATCGAAGGCAGCGGAGCCGAAGGTTTTATCCAGCAGCTGATAACCAATGACCTGAATGGAGTTGAAGACGGCCGGGCCATATATTCCCCGGTATGTTATCCCCACGGAGGTACCGTGGATGATATTGTCGTGTATAAATTCAAGCCCGGCAAGTATATGCTGGTCGTCAACGCATCAAATGCTGCAAAGGATCTTGCATGGCTGATGGATCATAAGGATAAGGCTGTGAATATTACGGACATTTCCGCCGATACGATCCAGCTGGCGGTGCAGGGGCCTGATGCGGCCGCTCTCATGCAAAAGATCACCGGATATGATCTCAGTAAAATAAAGTATTATCGTTTTGCGGATAATATCACAATAGACGGTATACTATCCATCATTTCGCGTACCGGATATACCGGAGAAGACGGTTTTGAAGTATATACCGGCAGCAACGAGGCTGAGCGGCTCTGGCAAATCATCATGAAAGCCGGAGAAGAATATGGATTGGTCCCGGTCGGGCTGGGCGCGAGGGATACTCTGAGGATGGAGGCCGGGATGCCGCTATACGGACATGAATTATCCGAATCGATAACTCCGTTGCAAGCGAACCTTGACAGATTCATTAAATTTGACAAGCCCGATTTTGTCGGGAAGCAGGCCTTAATGGCGCAGGTCACAACCGGGGTGCCAAGAAGGATATTCGGGTTTGAAATGACTGAACCGGGCGTGCCGAGACCTGGTTATAAAGTATATTGCGATTCAGGGGATAGGATGATCGAGAACGGGATTGTTACAAGCGGCGGGTATTCTCCGACTTTGAATAAAAACATCGGATTGATGCTTGTCGATTCGTATTGTTCGACTCCGGGCATGCGGGTATACATTGGGGTCAGAGATAGGAGCATCAGCGCCAAAACGGTAGAATATCCTTTTTATAGAAGAAAAAAAGTTGCCCGATAACAAGATGGCAAGAAAAAGAAGGAGATGGAAAGATGGAGATTAAGGAAGGACTGTATTATTCGAAGGACCATGAATGGGTGCGGATCGAAGGGGATAAGGCCTATATCGGTATAACCGATTACGCCCAGCATGCGCTTGGCGATATCGTCTACCTCGAAATGCCTCCCAAAGGTAAAAAATTAAAAGCGGGTGATGTGCTTGCGGTTGCAGAATCGGTAAAAACGGCTTCGGAGATATTTTCACCCATAGACGGTACGGTATCGGAAGCAAATACTGAAGTGGCTGCTGCCGCCGGTCTGTTGAACACCGATCCCTACGGCAAATGGGTCGCCGCGCTGGAATCGATCGATAAAGAAGGTTTGTCCGGTTTGATGGATGAAAAAGAGTACGCGGCATATTGCCAGGAGGGTTCATAATGTCTTCATATCTTTCTTCGACGTATGAAGAGCGCAGGAAGATGCTTGAGATCGCCGGGTTCGGCAATTTTGAAGAATTGTTTGCAAGTATACCCCAAGGCATAAAGCTGCGCAGGGAACCGGATATCCCCGGCCCGTTGCCCGAGCCTGAACTGGCGGCGCATATGAATTCGGTCGCATCACGGAACGCCGATACCGCAAACAATATATGTTTTCTCGGGGCAGGCGTATACGATCATTATGTACCGGCTGTTGTGGAGCATATATTGTCGAGATCCGAATTCTATACTTCTTATACGCCCTACCAGGCTGAAATCAACCAGGGTATGCTTCAGGCCATATTCGAATACCAGACCATGATATGCCGGCTGACCGGAATGGACGCATCCAATGCATCGCTGTACGACGGGGCCACGGCGCTTTCAGAGGCCGTACTTATCGCATGTCAGACCACCGGGCGCAATACGGTCGTTGTCCCGAAGACACTTCATCCGCAATATCTTGATGTGGTCAGGACATACATATCGCCTAAAAATATTAAGATCAAGACGATAGGCAGCTATGAAGGGCAAATCGGTCTTGATGAATTAAGGGGACTGCTTAACCATGAAAATGACGGCAGTGATGTCGCCGCCGTGGTTATACAGAATCCGAATTTCTACGGCGTCATCGAGGATATCAGCGAAGTTACGGCGCTTGCGCACCAATACGGTTCGCTTGCCATCATTGCTGTCAACCCTATATCGCTCGGTATCCTCATATCTCCGGGAGAAGCCGGCGCAGATATTTGCGTCGGTGAAGGCCAGCCTATGGGCAACGAATTGTCGTTCGGCGGCCCATACCTTGGTTTTATGGCTGTGAAAAACGAGCTTGTCAGGAAAATGCCTGGAAGGATCGTCGGCGAGACTATTGATCGCGATGGTAAACGAGGATTCATACTTACACTGCAGGCGAGGGAACAGCATATAAGAAGGGAAAAGGCCGGCTCCAACATCTGTTCAAATGAAGCGCTCAACGCTCTGGCCGCCACGGTCTATCTTGCCGCTGTCGGTAAACAGGGGTTGCGGGATGTCGCCGGATTATGCCGCGACAGGGCGCATTATGCATATAGGAAGCTGATCGATACCGGCTTTTTTAAGCCGGTATTCAAGTCTCCATTTTTTAACGAGTTTGTCGTCAGGAGTCCGGTACCTGTAAAAACGCTGAATGAGGCTTTGATGAAAAAGCGCATCATCGGCGGTCTGGATATCGGCAAATATAATAAAGAATTAAAAGACTGCTGGATGCTGGCTGTTACCGAGAAACGTTCGGTGGCGGAGATCGATTCGCTGGTTGCGGCTGCATCCGAAATCATAAGGAGTTTGGGTAAATGAGCAAATTGATATTTGAGATCAGCGCAGAAGGCAAAAGCGCATTCCGGGCGCCTGCGGCAGACCGGGAGCGCGGCAAATGCAAAGTCAACGGGGATGCTATCCCTGATAAATTCATGCGGAAATCGCCGGCAGATCTTCCCGAAGTCTCTGAGCCTGAGCTCATCAGGCATTATACAAGGCTTTCCAATATGAATTTCGGCGTCGATTCCGGATTTTACCCTCTCGGTTCCTGCACGATGAAATACAATCCGAAGATAAATGAAAATGTAGCCAAATATGAAGGTTTCTCCAAAGTCCACCCCATGCAGGACGGCGACACGGTACAGGGATGTCTCGGATTAATCCATGATCTCGGAGCGATGCTTTGTGAAATCACCGGCATGGCCGGTTTTTCGATGCAGCCTGCGGCAGGCGCGCATGGCGAATTCGCGGGATTGCTGATGATCAGGGCATGGCATAAATCGAGAGGCGATGAAAAGAGGACGAGGATAATTGTACCTGATTCCGCCCATGGCACAAATCCGGCTTCGGCGACGATGGCGGGTTTCAACGTGACGGTCATAAAATCCGATGAGAGGGGCTGCGTGGATATCGGATCGCTGAAATCGGCCATCGGTGATGATGTTGCCGGTCTGATGCTTACAAACCCCAATACGCTGGGATTGTTCGAAGAGAATATTGCCATGATAGCGGAAATTGTGCATGGCTGCGGCGGATTACTGTATTATGACGGAGCCAACGCAAACGCCATCCTTGGCATAGCCAGACCGGGGGATATGGGATTCGATGTAGTACATCTCAATCTGCACAAGACTTTCGGAACTCCTCACGGAGGCGGCGGACCGGGCGCCGGGCCGATTGGCGTGACAAAAGAGCTCTTGCCGTTTTTACCTGTCCCTGTGATAGTAAAGAAGGACGGTAAGTATATCGAAGATTATGACAGGCCTCTATCGATCGGGCGTATGAAGACTTTCAACGGTAATTTC
>CAZCKQ010000127.1:0-1580 GCA_964499315.1 uncultured Eubacteriales bacterium
CAGTCACACCAACAGTGACGCCGACAGCGACGCCAACAGTCACACCAACAGTGACACCGACAGCGACGCCAACAGTCACACCAACAGTGACGCCGACACCGACGCCAACGCAGACTTCGGAACCGACGCCTACACCTACAGAGACGCCTGTTCCGACACCGACAACCACGACTGATCCGGAAGAGCCGATTCCTGGAGACTTGCCCAAGACAGGCGGTATCCCGGCAGCATTGGTCTTCGGAGTGGGCGCGATGATCACAGCAGCAGGATTGGTATTAAGGAAAAAGAAGTAATTAATATTGAAACAATAAGTAAATTGGATTAACAGCTTGAAAGCCGGGCGATGGTGACTATTTAGTGACTATTGCCCGGTTTGTTATTATGTTATTATTATAGTGTTTGGAGATAGTGTTTGTAGATAGTGCTAGCAGATAATATCCTGATTGGTTCAGGGGGAGCTGTTCCCTAATGAAAATGAAGAAGATTTCGGTCATAATCATAATAATCGGTTTGCTTGTGGCTTCGAGCCCATTTTGGGGCGAGATATATACTCATTTTATGCAGCAGAAGCTTATAAGCGATTGGCAAAATGGTACCCAGCCTGAAGTTATAGAGCAGACGGGCGATTCCGAACAATTCTATAATGAACTTCAGGATATTTTTATGATCAACGCACGAAATGGGACAGTCCCCGATACCTTTGCAACCGGAGGCACGTCTTCACCTGCTGCTACGTCTTCACCAACTGTTACCGCTTCTCCTAAAAAGACAACCCAGCCTTTCAAACCGCAAATAGTGCTCGGGACAATAAAGATCAGTAAAATAAAAGTCAATATCCCTGTCGTCGAAGGTGTCGCCGCAGAAAACCTTCGGGTCGGGGCGGGGCACATCCCGGGTACGGCGGGTATCGGAGAGATTGGGAATTGCGCGCTTGCGGGGCATAGGAATTATACGTTCGGACGCTACTTCAACAGGCTTGATGAAATGGGTGAAGGTGATGAAATCGTTATAACGACAAAGAAAGGGACTTTTACGTATACAGTTTACGAAAAATTGGTCGTAAAGCCTACTGATGTTTCTGTGCTAAAGAGAAATGGCAGCGATAGGATCCTTACGTTGATTACATGCACGCCCATATACGTTGCGTCGCACAGGCTTATAATACATGCGAGGATGCAGCCTGAAGAAGCGCCGGAGGAAGTGCCGGAGGAAGAGCCGAAAGAAGCGCTGGAAGAAGACAAATAGTATATTTCGAAAAAAAGTAAAAAAACTTAAAATAATTGTTGAATATTGTTGAATACTGTGATATTATTCTTAATGCAATAAAATTATTTAAACTTTTCAGCGATAAACGGCAAACCTGCCGAAAGGCAGGGACGCAAAGCTAAAGGGCCTTTAAAATGGCAGCCAGCTACCGAAAGAGAAGTTTTTTTATTGCTGTATACTATAGATAAAATAGATAGTATAGATAAATAAATAGTAAGAAATAGAAATGTTGATTAGTTAAAAACTTTTCAACGATAAAGGCAAACCTGCCGAAAGGCAGGGACGCAAAGCTAAAGGGCCTTTAAAATGGCAGC
>CAZCKQ010000127.1:1680-5499 GCA_964499315.1 uncultured Eubacteriales bacterium
AATAAATGAAGAGGCCGTTCAGGAAGATGACCTGGCAAATCTGGATAATCAGGCAAACCCCTCAATAGATACGACCAGAAGCGCAAATGGCGTGATAAGGGCCAGATATTACGGCGATAAGGCTATCCGCAGCAAATTGACCATTGAAAAGGGCGGGAAGAAGTACAGTTACAATCTCAGCAGGGGCAGGGAATATGAAAGCTTTCCGCTTCAGATGGGCAGCGGCGAATATAGAATAAATATCCTCGAAAGCGTAGGCGGGGATAGATATAAGATAGTTTCCTCTGATACATATAATTTCAACATCAATAATGCCAACCGCGTATACCTGAATTCAGTCCAGAATATTAATTGGAATACTTCGATGAAGGCCATTAAAAAGGCGGAAGAACTGACAAGGGGTTTAAGCGGCGACGAGGCTAAGATAAAAGCCATCTATGAATATATAATCAGCAATTTCTCATATGACCATGCTAAGTTGGCGAAGCTTACATATGCTTATCTGCCTGATATTGAGCAGATGTACACAAGCAGGAAAGGGATTTGCTACGACTACTCTTCGATATTTGCCGCAATGTTAAGGAGCATAGGCATCCCGACGAAGCTTGTGAAAGGTTACACACCGTCTGTCCAAGGTTACCATGCATGGAACGAAGTCTACATAAAAAGCACCGGGAAATGGGTAATTATTGACACGACTGCAGATGCTCAATATAGGCTTACCAAGAAAAGCTTCAGTATGATAAAGCAAGCCGGTACATATCAAAAAGTCAACGAGTATTGAGTACCTAGTATCGATCGCGTGAATTTAATCCCGGAATAGAGGACATACTTTTTCTATGAAGTATGTCAAATATTTCATTACCGGGATCATCACCGGTTTTATCAACGGACTCTTTGGTTCGGGCGGCGGTACCATAGTCGTCCCCGCGATGACGCACGTGTTGAAGGTTGACGAGCGGAAGGCGCATGCCACCGCCATCGCCATTATCCTCCCACTGACCATCCTCAGTACGATAATATACATTTCAAATAAACAGACCGATTGGCCGCTGACTCTTAAGACAGTCATAGGCGGCATCGTGGGCGGCTTTATAGGCGCGAAGCTTCTGAAGACCTTGCCCAAACAGGCCATACGCAGGATTTTCGGATTATTGTTGATAGTAGCCGCGCTCAGGATGCTTTCAGTATGATCGGCGATCCTTTACTGCAGACCGTCTTGCTTGTGATCGGCGGTATCGTGGCAGGTATCGCGAGCGGTATGGGGATAGGGGGCGGCGCCTTGCTCATACCGCTGGTAATTCTGGTTGCAAACCCCGGACAGCAGATCGTACAGGCCATCAACCTGATCTTCTTTATTCCTGCGGCAATCGTTGCCCTTGTTGTCCACCTGAAGAACAGGATGATAGATTTTAAATTGCTGCTTCCCATCACCGCGACAGGCTTGATCGGCGCATTTGTAGGCGCGACTGTCGCCAACTCCATTTCCGGTCCGCTGTTAAGAAAGCTTTTCGGGATATTCCTGCTGCTTATGGGCTTTTATGAGGCGGTACGCTCGGATAAGCGCCTTTTTTGAAATTGATCTTCATCGTCAGCACCCTGTCGGTGGAGAATATACGCGCGCTGATATATATAAAGACCGCAAGCACTGCTGCCTGATAGCCGATCCCGAACATCACGCCGGTATAATTGTGCAGGAACAGGCTTGATGTCGCGATGAACGTATGCGTGAACGGGATGATATATAGAAAAGCCTTCAGGATCGGGGAGGCAGTGCTCATATCAATAAACATGGTCAGCAGGTAAGGTATCATGATAATGAATATTATTGGCGCCACAAGCCCCTGCGCTTTCTTCACATCGTCGGCGAACACCCCGAGGATGAGGGAAATCGAAAGCGCTATCAATATGCTCAAGAACAATGATATCCCGACCAGCACATATCCGGCAGTATCGATGTTCAGACCCAGCTTCTCTATCACCTCCGCCATTTGCTGGCTCGAGGCGGTTCGCGCTGCCGCGCCGGTTACGCCGTCCATATAGTATTTGAATCCGAACATGTATACTATTGCCATCAGCAGCGATACGATGCCCGCCGCCGACATCTTCGACAACACAAGCGAAATCCTGCTTACGGGGCTGCTGAGCATTGTTTCGAGCGTCTTGTTCTCCTTCTCGGAGGCCACCGTCACCACTATCATCTGAGAGGCGAATATTATTACTATGAAGATGACGATGGGGAGGAATGTCGTCTGTGACATAATGAAGCTGGATAAAACATCAGGATTTACGGCGGCTGTTACTTTGCCGATGACCGCGTAATCCTTTGATGACACGGGGTTTTTGACCGGCGCCGTATCGGTTATGCCTGTCTTGTCCATGATTATCCTGTTGCTGACGTCCTCGTTTATTGCGGCGACAGCGCCTTTGGCGACATTGCCGCCTGAGGTGGCAAAAACCGAGAAGCCTTTTATCAGGTTGTATATCCCTATTTCCTGGATCTTATTCTGTTCAATGCCTTTTTCAAAACCGGCCGGGACCGCGAGCATGGTGCGGATGCCTTGAGACTCGGCATTCGATATGGCCTGCTCAACGCTTATGCCCGAATAAATGGTCACCGAAAAGCCGCTCTTTTCAAGGACGCCCTTCAGGCCCGCGGAAGTCTGCGAACCGTCATTGTCCAGTACGGCTATGATCTGCTGCGAATGCGCTTTTTGGGTTTCTTTTCCGACAACGTTACCTATGAAGACAAAAAACAGCATCCCTATGATCATAGGCAGGATCATCTGAAGGGTGAGGAGTTCACGGATCTCTTTTTTCAACAATACAGAAAATTTTCTCATTTTAATCCCCCCGTCACTTTTGCGAAGACTTCTTCGAGGTTGCCGGCGCCATACCTGTCTTTCAATTCGGCAGGGGCGCCGATCTCGTGAATCCTGCCCTTATCGATTATCGCCACCCTGTCCGACAGGAATTCTATCTCCAGCATATTGTGGCTGGATACCAGCACCGTCATCCCTTCATGGGCGTATTGCTTGATGGTGCGCCTTATTTCAAGCGCATTGATGACGTCGAGGCCGCTTGTGGGCTCGTCAAGTATCGCCAGTCTGGGCTTTGTCATTATTGCGCGCGCAAGCAGGAGCTTGCGTGTCATGCCTTTGCTGTACGTGCCGATCCGGTCTTTCAGCCTGTCTTTAAGACCGGTGATTTCGACGGCTGTATCGACGAACTCATCCTGTTTTTTATTATCGCTTGTATAGATCGACGCCATAAACCTAAGGTAGTTCATGCCGGTCAGGTTCTTATAGGCGCCCGCTTCCTCGGGCAGGTAACTGATTATCTCCCTTACCTTATCCGGATGCTGCCTTACGCTGATGCCGCCGACAGATACGTCGCCCCCGGTAGCCTCGAGTATCGTCGCAACTATCCTCAGGGTTGTCGTTTTGCCGGCGCCGTTAGGACCGATAAGGGCGAATATCTCGTTTGTCCTTATTTCGAAGCTTATGCCTTTTACCGCCTCGACGCCTCCGAAATTCTTGCTCAGGTTTGTCACTTTCATGGCAATTCCCATATTGAGCCTCCATATATTTTTTAATTAATCATCATCTGGTTTGAAATTCTTCAAATCCTTCACTATATACAAGGGTCTTCCTTTGGCTTCGTCATATATCCTTCCGATGTATTCGCCGATGATGCCGAGTATCATCAGGACCACGCCGTTGAACAGCAGGTTGACGGCCAGTGTGTACGCCCAGCCGGGTATGATGCTGGCTTTTGAAAATATCTTCTGGAATATGACGACTATCAGGTAGACGAAGC
>CAZCKQ010000128.1:0-5386 GCA_964499315.1 uncultured Eubacteriales bacterium
GGAGAAATTATTCGAAAGGGAATGGGAATGGAAGAGGCATTATGGCGGTAAAATTGTTGAACAGTTCAAAAAGCTGGGAAGGTCATGTGATTGGGACCGCGAACGCTTCACGATGGACGAAGGCCTGTCGGACGCCGTTAAGGAAGTCTTTGTCAGATTGTACGAGAAAGGCCTGATCTACAGGGGTGAGAGGATAATAAACTGGTGCCCGCGCTGCAGCACATCGATTTCCGACGCCGAAGTGGAGTATGAGGAACAGGAAGGCAGCCTGTGGTATATAAAGTACCCGATAGCGGGTAATGCAGGAGTTGCGGGCGGCGCAGGCGGCGGTATAGCATATATAACCGTCGCCACCACAAGACCGGAGACCATGCTCGGGGACACGGCCGTCGCCGTAAATCCCGCAGATGAAAGATACGCGTCGCTGATAGGCAGGAACGTGGTTCTGCCGTTGGTCAACAGGGAGATACCCATCATAGCCGACGATTATGTGGATATGCAATTCGGCACCGGCGCGGTCAAGATAACGCCGGCGCATGACCCGAATGACTTTGAGATAGGGTTGAGGCACAATCTGCGCCAGCTGAAGGTGATAGGCGATGATGCCGTTATGACCGCGGAAGCCAGACAATATGCGGGCATGGACAGGTATGAGGCGAGGGAGCGGATCGTCGAGGACCTGAAAAACCTCGACCTTCTTGCAAACGTGCAGAAGCACGTGCATAACGTCGGCACATGCTACAGGTGCCGCTCAGATATCGAGCCGATGATATCGTTGCAGTGGTTCGTCAATATGAAACCGTTGGCCGAGCCGGCGGTCGAGGCTGTGAAGAACGGAACGGTGAAGTTCGTCCCCGAAAGGTTCGCAAAGATATATTACAACTGGATGGAAAACATCCAGGATTGGTGCATATCAAGGCAGCTATGGTGGGGGCACAGGATACCGGCCTATTATTGCGGCGATTGCGGCGAGACCATAGTTGCGCGCGCGGCTCCGTCTGTCTGCCCCAAATGCGGGAGCGGCAATATCGCGCAGGATCCCGATACGCTCGATACATGGTTTAGTTCGGCGCTGTGGCCTTTTTCGACGCTCGGTTGGCCGCAAATGACGGAAGACCTCAAATATTTCTATCCCACCGATGTGCTGGTCACCGCATACGATATCATCTTCTTCTGGGTTGCGCGCATGATCTTCTCGGGTATAGAGCACATGGGCAGGGAGCCGTTTGAGTACGTATTCATACACGGCCTCATCAGGGATTCGCAGGGCAGGAAGATGAGCAAGTCCCTCGGAAACGGGATAGACCCGCTCGAGGTCATGGAGCAGTATGGTACCGATGCGCTGAGGTTCGCCCTCACTACAGGGATTTCGCCGGGCAACGACCAGCGGTTCTATTATGAAAAAGTGGAATCTGCGCGTAATTTCGCCAATAAAGTCTGGAACGCGGCGAGATTCGTGCTGATGAATTTTGATGAAAATCCCGATTTTTCAGTCGTCAAATCGGAGAAGTTCACCACCGCCGACAAATGGATATTGAACAGGATGAATTCGCTATGCGGCGAGATAACCGATAACCTCGATAAATTCGAACTCGGAGTGGCGCTGCAGAAGATATATGACTTCATTTGGGATGAATTCTGCGACTGGTATATCGAGCTCGTAAAACCAAGGCTGTACGATCTTGATTGCGATACCAGGCCGGAGGCGCAATACGTGCTAAATCTGGTCTTAGGCGCTGCGCTCAAGATGCTCCATCCGTTCATGCCGTTTATCACGGAGGAGATTTACGCTAATCTGGTTACGGGCGACGAGAGTATAATGATAGCTAAATGGCCTGAGCCTGATGACGCGATGAGTTTCCCTGAAGCCGAAGAGAAGATGCTGTTCATAATGGAAGCGATAAAGGCCATCAGGAATATAAGGGCTGAGATGGACGTCGGCCCGTCCAAAAAAGTGAATCTCATCGTTGTGCCGAATGATGACGCCCACGCCGCTATGCTGGAGGAAGGCAGGAGCTTCATTCAGAGGTTGGCCGTCGTCGGGAACATCGATATAACTTACGAACGTGCGGGTATCCCCGCGAATGCCGTTTCAGCAGTTATTTCAGGCGCTGCGATATTCATCCGGCTTGAAGAATTGGTCGATATATCAAAAGAGATCGAGCGGCTCGAAGGCGAGAAGAAAAATCTGGAGGGTGAACTCGCAAGGGTGCGCGGCCTGCTCGGTAACGAACGTTTCGTAAACAAGGCTCCGCCGAAGGTGGTGGGGGAGGAAAAGGCCAAGAGCGTCAAATATCAGGATATGTACGCCAAAGTGCTCGAGAGGCTCGACTGGCTGAAGAAACAGCAGTAGGCGGATCGGGGCTTCTTCAAGAGCACCAAAAGCCGTGGGGTTGAAAGATGTCCAGATATGGCGTATTATGAAAATTATGGAGCATGGATTCGTAAGGGTGGCTGCGGCCGTGCCGCGGCTCAAAATTGCAGATTGCGCATATAATGCCGGACAGATCATTGAGGGTATAAAACGCGCGGCAGCGTTTGGCGCGGATGTCGTCGTCTTCCCCGAGCTGTCGCTGACGTCATATACATGTGGCGACCTGTTCCATCAGAAATCGCTGCTTGACGCTGCAATCCATCAATTAGACAGGATAGCTGGCGGAATGAATGATATTGCGGCGGCTGGTCCTGCAGGCGACAAGGCCGGGATCGTTGCTATAGTCGGCCTTCCCGTGACCTGCGGCGGCCGTCTGTATAACTGCGCAGCAGTCCTTCAGGACGGCGCGCTGCTTGGCGTTGTCCCCAAATCATATATCCCGGGATATAAGGAATATTATGAGGAACGGTGGTTCAGTCCGGGACTCGGTATGCATGGACGATATATAGATATCGGCGGTTTCAGCGATGTGCCTTTCGGTACGGATCTGATTTTCAGGGACAGGCGGAATCATAACTTCTGTTTTGGCATAGAGGTCTGCGAAGACTTGTGGGTACCGGCGCCGCCGAGCTCTTTTCTGGCCATGCGCGGCGCGTGTGTCATATTCAACTTGTCGGCAAGCAATGAGGCCGTCGGCAAATATGATTACAGGAAAGGTCTTGTGACCCAGCAATCCGGCAGATGCATCGCAGGCTATGTATATACCTCGTCCGGCATCGACGAATCATCGACGGACTTGGTTTTCAGCGGGCATTCGATAATAGCCGAAAACGGTGTCGTCCTCGCGGAATCGCAGAGGTTTGCGAAGGATGGCAGCCTGATATATACCGAAATCGACGTCGACAGGCTGGCAAGCGACAGGATGCAGAACACATGCTTCAAGGAATTTGCGGCCGGTTGTCCGGCAAATACGGCGTCATTATCGTCATATGCGGTGAATACCGTCAGGATAATCGGCTTTGATGCCATGACGAGCAACACGACAGGGTCTGGCTTAGGCTCATGTTCAGGTTCAAGCTCAGGCTCAGGCCCAGACCCAGCCCCAAACCCAGGCCTGACGTTGACGCGGAGCTATAGCCCGACGCCATTTGTCCCGGCCGAAACGGCCATGCGTGATGAAAGATGCAGGGAGATATTCGCCATACAGACGGCAGGACTCGCAAAAAGGCTAAGGCATACGCAAATGAAGAAGGTTGTGCTTGGAATATCCGGAGGGCTAGATTCTACGCTGGCACTCCTTGTTGCGGCGAGGACCTTCGATATGCTCGGATACGACAGAAAAAATATCGTATCCGTTACAATGCCGGGTTTCGGCACTTCCGGCGCTACGTACACGAACGCCCTCGATCTCATCAGTTCAATGAAGACCAGCCTGAAAGAGATCGATATAAGGGATGCATGTTCCATCCATTTTAGAGATATCGGGCACGACCCGGCAAATACCGACGTCACGTTCGAGAACGCCCAGGCGAGGGAAAGGACGCAGATACTGATGGATATTGCCAATCAGGTCAGCGGTCTTGTCGTCGGTACGAGCGATCTCTCGGAAATAGCGTTGGGCTGGAGCACATACAATGGCGACCATATGTCGATGTATGCCGTGAATTGCGGCATACCCAAGACCCTTGTGAAATACCTCGTCAGGTGGGTGGCCGATAACTTGGCAGACGCCCGGACCCGCGGTATCCTGCATTCTGTGCTCGAAACACCGATTACCCCTGAACTTATACCGCCTGATGCCGACGGCCGTATCAACCAGAAAACCGAAGATATAATCGGGCCTTATGAATTGCATGATTTCTTCCTTTATCATATGGTACGTTACGGCGCTCCACCCGCAAAGATTGTGTTCCTGGCCATGAATGCCTTCAAGGGCAGGTATGGCGCCGAAGAGATCAAAAAATGGCTCAAGGTGTTTTATAGCAGGTTCTTCACGCACCAATTCAAACGCTCCTGCATGCCCGACGGTCCCAAGGTAGGCACGATAAGCCTTTCTCCGCGCGGCGACTGGCGCATGCCGAGCGACGCGGGATCCGCCCTCTGGATCGACGAAATCGATTCATTATGAACTATATATTTATTATGAAGTGAAAGGAAGGGAGTCTTGTGCATATAAAACTGTCATTCCTGTGCGACGCGGCAAATATCGACCAGCGCGGGCGGTTAAACGCTTTGGGGATTTTCAGTGAGATAAATTCGTTCAAATTCCCCGCCGTCCACCCCAAGATGACATTAGTGTTAGGTCTGCATGGACGCGCGTCTGAAGCCGGCAAACACAATTTCAAGGCAGTAATAGTAAATGACGACGGAAAAGAGATAGCCCCGCAATTGACAGGGACTATTGAAACTCCGGATGCTGCCACTAACGCGAATATATTAATAGATTTTGTAAATACTACTTTCCCCGCCCCAGGCAACTATGCCATCGATTTCGTAATAGACAATCAATTGGCGGTCTCTGAAAAGATCGTACTAAAGCAGGTGCAGCAGCAGAAATAAAATTTGTTAATAACATTGCGCAGCTTTCGCGGTTATCGGGTTAACTATGCGTCTGAAATTGTGCTTTTGGTCAAAATTTCAAGTATTGGGCGCGTATATAATTGAAAATGTTGTTTTTATGCATTTTGATAAGAGATATGCATTATAAACTGTATATTTATGCAGTTAGTGGTAAATCGTGGAATATTTCTGCCCCATTACTTGCAAAAATGACCAGATAGATTTATAGTAGCGGATTTTCGGACAGTTTGTGGCTGGGATGGCAGGACTCGAACCTGCGGAATGCCAGAGTCAAAGTCTGGTGCCTTACCAACTTGGCTACATCCCATCATACAGCGTGAGTGCATCGTAAGAAAAACTAAAAAATCATCTGGGGTGAATAGTGGGAATCGAACCCTCGACCTCCAGGGCCACAACCTGGCGCTCTAACCAACTAAGCTATATCCACCATGT
>CAZCKQ010000129.1:0-5354 GCA_964499315.1 uncultured Eubacteriales bacterium
TACCAACGCAAGCCTTTTGGCGGTATTCTCGTCATCAATCTTCGGCCATAGCACACCCGGTGTATGGAGCATTTCGAGACCATGGGGCATCCTTATCCATTGAGGGCCTTTTGTCAATCCCGGTTTGGCGCCGGCAGCGGCAGATGCCCTGCCTGTAATCCTGTTGATAAGAGACGACTTGCCGGTATTTGGAATTCCCGCCACCATAACGCGCGGCGGTCTTTGGAGCCTTCCTCTGGATATCTTGTTTTTCATCCTGCTCTGAGCGATTCTGACGAGAAGTTTTTTGAGTTCACCGATGCCTGCGCCATTGACCGAGTCGGTGAGCACTGCGTCAAGTCCCTGGCCTTTCAGGTGCTTTATCCATTCAATATTGACGGAATGATCGGATAGGTCGGATTTATTTAATGCAATCAATCTATCCCTGCCGGCAAGGATACTATCAAAAAGTGGATTTCTGCCGCTTAATGGTACTCGCGCGTCAACGACCTCAACAACAGCGTCAACAAGTTTCAAATCGGATTTAAATTGTGCAAATGCCCTGGCCATATGACCGGGATACCATTGCACATTCATTTTAATCCTCCGATGGATTCAATCGGCCATATCCTGAAGACGGCGCGTCCTTTTATCCTGTTGAATTCTATAAGGCCGATCTGCCTGCTGTCCCTGCTGATCGACCTGTTATCCCCCAGTACGAACACCTTTCCCGGGGGTACTGTTATGGGGAAATCGATAGCTTGCTTGTATGTCGATCCTTTTGCAAACGGCTCATAAATCTCCTGTCCATTTAAATATACATGGCCGTCCTTCAGGTCGACGGTATCCCCCGGCAGCGCGACGACCCTCTTGATATAATCGATTTCGCTGAATGCCGGAAAAGCTTTCTTCACAAATGGCAGGTCGCGTATCAAAGGGATTTTGCTTGCCAATCCTTCTTCGTACTGCAGCACGATTATGTCGCCTCGACCGGGTGGGTGGAAATAATCTCCAAGCTTAAATACAATAAGCCTTTCATCGGTATAAAGGGTATCCTCCATGGATTGTCCCTGGACGATAACTGGTTCGAAAACGAAACTGCGTATTATTATAGCCAGAAATATAGCGAACAAGATTGCTTTGATCCACTGGAACAATTCGCTCATATAGCCTGACGCGCGTTCTTTATTGCTGTATGTTTTCAACTGCAACGGTTTCCTTCGCTTCGAGCTTTTCCTTGACCCTGGAAGCCTTTCCGAGCTTTTCTCTTAAATAATATAATTTAGCCCTTCTGATTTTACCGTGTCTGACGATATCAATATGGTCGATCCGAGGAGAATGAAGCGGCAGGATACGTTCGACCCCTACGCCATAGGATATGCGCCTTACAGTCATCATCTCCCTTGAAGCCTGACCTTTGAGCGCTATCACCGTGCCTTCGAAAACCTGTATCCTTTCGCGGTTTCCTTCCTTAACCTTAAGATGGACCCTGACAAAATCTCCTATTTTTATATCAGGCAGATTGGTTTTAACCTGCTCCTGTTCTACAGCTTTAATCAAATCCATTACTATTCTCCTCCTTTTGTTATGCGTTATGAATTATACCATTATTGTCCGTGCGGTTTCAAGTATTCAACGTTTAATTCGTTTAAATCGAGCCTTTGATACAAATCCGGTCTTTTGGCCTTCGTACGCGATATGGATTGCTCCCTCCGCCATCTTGCGATATTCGAGTGATGGCCGGAGACCAGGACATCAGGGACCAAACGGCCGTTGAAATCATAAGGCCGCGTATACTGCGGATACTCAAGAAGGCCCGAAAACAATTATTCATCCGAATATGAGCTTTCACCGGCAAGCACCCCGGGAATCATACGCGAGACAGCATCGATAAAAACCATCTCCGGCAGTTCGCCTCCCGTAAGGACATAGTCCCCTATCGAAACCTCGTCATCGACGATTTCTTCTATTACCCTTTCATCTACGCCTTCATAATGACCGCATAGTATCACCATGTGCTCAATACCGGAATAAGCAATAATGGATTGCTGATTCAGCAATTTGCCCTGAGGCGTCATATAAATGACACGGGGCTTGGTTTCAACTTTCGAAATAATGGACATGTACGCGTCATAAATAGGCTGCGCCATCAATACCATTCCGTTTCCGCCGCCATATGGATAATCATCGACTTTATGATGCTTATCAGTGGAAAAGTCTCTGAAATTTACTGTATTGATTTGGATCAATCCGGCTTCACAAGCCCTTCCGATTATGCCCGAACCGGTATAAGGGCTGAAGACCTCCGGAAATATCGTAAGTATGTCAAATCTGGTCATCAAGCAATCCTTCCGGTATTCTTACAATTATTTTCCCGCTCTCAAGGGATATTTGCCTCACCACGCTTTTGAGGGCAGGAATAAAAAACGATTTGGCGCCTTCTTTTCCGACCTCGTATACGTCGTTGCTGCCGGTGCTGGATATATCCTTGAGCTTTCCGAGGAATTCCCCTTCTTCGGAGTATACATCCAGACCTATCATATCGAATACATAATATGTGTCCGCCGGCAGAACACGCAGATCATCCCGGCTGATTTCGATATACCAGCCTTTGTAGCTTTCGGCAGTATTCCGGTCATTGATCTCCCTGAATTTTAAAATAATATCTTTTCCGGCAAATCTGTATGACTGGATGTTCAACGGATCTGCTGCCATGCCCGATAAGGGCTGCTGAGGCCGGACGTACACCTGGTGAAGCTGACCGTACCTGCCGGGGTCTTCAGTGAGAGGCATTACAACCAGCTCTCCATGTATTCCATGCGCGCGCTTTATATACCCGATCCTGATGAGTCCTTCATATGGCATGAAAACGTCCGCCTATTGTATTATGTCGACTAATACTTTTTTGTTTTTCTTTATAGCTGCAGCTTTCATTATGGCACGAATGGATTTTGCGATCCTGCCCTGTTTTCCGATGACCTTTCCCATATCTTTAGCAGCAACTTTCAATTCATAAATGGTGACTTTGTCCGAGTCAATTTCATTTACTGCTACGGAATCCGGATCATCAACCAATGTTTTGGCAATCAGCTCCAAAAGTTGTTTCATATGAGCCTCCATAACTTACTGTAAAATGCCGTTTTTCTTAAGCAGTCTTCTTACGGTATCCGTCGGTTGAGCCCCGTTCTTGATCCATTGAAGGGCCTTCTCCGGATCGATCCTGATTTCGGAAGGCTCCGAAAGAGGGTTATATGTCCCGATCTCTTCAATAAACCTGCCATCTCTGGGATACCGCGAATCGGCTACTACGACCCTGTAAAAAGGATGTTTCTTAGCTCCGATCCTTTTTAACCTGATTTTAACCGCCATTGCAATTCCACCTTTCCGTGATTAATATTAAGTAAATTCCAAGGTTATATGGTCAACGTTTTAAAACGGAAACCTCATCTTGTTCAAGTTCTTCATACTGTGTTTTTTTGTCATATCGCCCATATTCTTCATCAGCTTTTTCATCTCTTCGAAATCTTTAAGTAGCTTGTTGACTTCCTGTATGGTCGTTCCGCTTCCGGATGCTATCCGTTTTCTTCTGCTGCTGTTGACGATGGAAGGATCGTTTTTTTCCTTGCGGGTCATCGATTTTATTATTGCCTCGACGTGAACCATCTTTTTTTCATCTAGATCGACGTCCCGAAGAGCTTTTGTATTCAACCCGGGTATCATACCGATGATCTGGTTTAGCGGGCCCATTTTTTTGAGCTGCTGCAATTGATCCAGAAAATCCTCCAGAGTGAATTGCTGACTCCTGATCTTCTTCTCCAATTCTTCGGCCTTTTTTTCATCAAAAGCCTCCTGCGCCTTTTCTATGAGGCTCAATACGTCGCCCATCCCCAGAATGCGCGAGGCCATCCTGTCCGGGTGGAATAGCTCAAAGTCATTGGGTTTTTCTCCATTGGCAGCGTATTTGATCGGCTTACCGGTTATAGCCTTTACTGACAGGGCCGCGCCGCCTCTCGTATCGCCGTCCAATTTTGTGAGTATTATACCATCGATGCCAAGCGACTCGTTGAAACTCTGCGCAACATTGACGGCATCCTGGCCTGTCATGGAATCCACTACCAGCAAAATCTCATGTGGTTTGACGGCGGACTTCATTTGCGACAGCTCGCTCATCAGGTCAGTATCGACATGCAGCCTTCCGGCCGTGTCGATTATAACGCAATCATATTGCTTCTGCACCGCGTAAGCCGTACTGTCCCTGGCAATGACCACCGGGTCCCTGACATCCTCCCTGGAATAAACCGGTATGCCCAGCTGGCTTCCGACAACAAGGAGCTGTTTGATTGCCGCAGGCCTGTATACGTCACATGCTGCCATTAAAGGGTTCTTCCCCTGCTTCCTCATGAAAACCGCAAGTTTTCCGCATGTGGTCGTCTTCCCGGATCCCTGGAGCCCGATAAGCATAATGATGGTGGGCGGTCTGGACGAGAAAACTGTCTTTGAAGGAGCGCCACCCAATAATCCGACCATTTCTTCATGTACGATCTTCACTACCTGCTGGCCCGGTGTGAGGCTCTCGAGGACATCCTGCCCGACAGCCCGTTCTCCGACCTTGCTGATAAAATCCTTGGCTACTTTATAATTGACATCGGCTTCAAGAAGGGCTATCCTGATCTCCCTCATAATATCTTTTACATCTTTTTCAGTAACCCTTCCCTGCCCTCTTATTTTTTTTAATGTCTCCTGCAGCTTGTATGACAGGTTTTCAAATATTGGCATCCAACAACTCCTGTATATTGGTACCGGCCTTTATGATCCGTTTTTTATCGTCGTCATTCAACTGTCTGGTGTCAATCCGTAATAATTCCGCAACGATCTCGTGACACTTTGCTTTCTGCTGTCTGTATGTCTCTATCAAACCAAGCTTTTTTTCCAGTGATTCAAGGCGTGTTTTTGATTTCCTGATGTAATCGTATACGCCCTGGCGGCTGATTTCGAGCCTTTCGGCTATTTCGCCGAATGAAAAATCCTCGCAATAATGCATTTCCATGATCTCCCTTTGCCGCTGAGAAAGCAAGGGACCATAAAAATCAATCAACAAGCAGATATCTTTAATGTCTTCAACATCCGCCATTCTACGCCGCTCACGTGTAAAGCAATAATACTTTACAGTCATAATACACAAAAGACACCATACTGTCAATAGAATAGATGGTTGTTTATTTTAATTGGTCAATAAGCTCTCCGAGGTCGTCAAACTGGCGTTTTAATTCATTATACTTTTCTATCAGGTCTTCCAGCAGTTTTTTGTCTGCCGGAGTAATGCCGTCATCGTCCTGTGTGTCTCCGGGTATCTGTCCCTCTTGGGGTTGCGTTTT
>CAZCKQ010000130.1:0-5300 GCA_964499315.1 uncultured Eubacteriales bacterium
CGATACTCCCGTCGAAAACGCCATAGCCTTCTTCGAAGCCGCCCGAAAGTACGGGAAGTATTAACCAGTCAAAATCAGGCTTGGATTTCCGACTTAGAGTTAACTGAGCATTCGCTTAATATTTATTTATTAATTCCTATGAAAATCGATGACCAAAATGTTCACTCTAGTGATGAACGTTTTTGCAATATGTGCACTGTAGGAGTAAACAAAACAAAATCTTGAATACCAAAATTCGATTAAAAAAATGCGCAATGCCAGCTCATACCACGCGCGACAACATTCAGCGACATACAATAAAGGTGTAGGGTAATCGCTTGAACATATTATGCATGGCTGCATGTAGGTGAATCAGGCTAGAATACGTGAGTGGACAATTTTTCAGGTAATGGGCGCTATTTGGGCCAAATAATGAATTAATATACAGAATTACACATATTCGCTGTATAAATATCCACTTATCCCATAAATTGGTTATTTTTTTGCCCAAAAGTTGAAATTTTGACCATCCATGCAACGACAGTGATTCATTTGCTTCATATGCCAATGAAAAAGTTGATATCGTTGCCGGGCCTCTAAAAATAGATTGTTAATAGATAGTTACTTGACTATTAAGAAAAAGGTAAGAATTTATGAATCATAGAGGCAGGCAATTAGAGTTTCATGGATTCCCTTCTTTCAAGTTTTTCTGCCAGAGGGATATCGGCGGGCGCAAGATCGTAGGAGCGTAGTTCAGCAACGTCCACCCATTTGATGTTGCTATGGACGTTCAGCTTCACAGTGCCTGATGTCCACCTGCATATATATGCGATAAGCCTGATGGTCCCGTTTTCGTAGCTGTATACGCTTTCACCCAACTTATCCAGAACTTCGATTTCAATATCGAACTCTTCGCGGATCTCACGCTTTAGACATGCGGGAGCGGTTTCGCCCGGCTTTACCTTTCCTCCGGGGAATTCCCACTTGCCTTCCAGCCGGTCTCCGACGCCTCTTTGCGCAATGAGGACCTTACCGCCATTTATTACGATGGCCGCCGTAACATCCGTAACATCCTGCATATTCAGCAATTATTCCTGTAAACCTATAATTGTGACATTGCTATCAGAATGGCTTTATTATATCATTTAATGATAATAAGTACTCGATAGTAATGATAATAAATACTCGATTAAGGCGGATATGAAAGAGGTGGATCAAATGGGAACGACGCCTGCTTATCTGGATATGAAGCTGAGTTTTGAAGAGCGTGCAAAGGACCTGGTTTCCAGGATGACGCTTGAAGAGAAGGTCATGCAGATGGTGTATAACGCACCGGCGATACCGAGGCTGGGCATACCGTCGTACAACTGGTGGAACGAGGCCCTGCACGGCGTGGCAAGAGCGGGAGTGGCCACCATGTTTCCGCAGGCAATAGGGCTGGCGGCGACATTCGATGAAGAGCTCATGTATAGGACAGCCGACATCATATCCACCGAAGGAAGGGCGAAATACCACGAGTTTCAGAGAATGGGCGACCATGATATATACAAAGGCCTCACATTCTGGTCTCCCAATGTTAACATATTCAGGGACCCCCGCTGGGGCAGGGGGCAGGAGACCTACGGCGAGGACCCGTATCTGACCGGACGCCTCGGAGTGGCTTTTATCAAAGGGATGCAGGGCAACGACGGCAAATATTTGAAAGCCGCCGCATGCGCCAAGCACTTCGCAGTCCACAGCGGACCTGAGGATGAAAGACATCATTTCAATGCAAAGGTTTCGGAAAAAGATCTCCGGGAGACATATCTGCCGGCATTCAGGGATTGTGTCGTCGAAGGCGGCGTCGAGGCCGTGATGGGCGCATACAACAGAACTAATGACGAACCGTGCTGCGGCAGCCATAGACTTCTGACGGAGATACTGAGGGAAGAATGGGGCTTCAAAGGGCATGTGACATCGGATTGCTGGGCTATCGCCGATTTCCACCTGCATCATATGGTGACCAAGACCGCTCCCGAGTCTGTGGCGCTTGCGGTCAACAACGGCTGCGACACCAATTGCGGCAATATGTTCCCCAATCTGCTGATCGCCCATAAAGAAGGACTTGTAACCGAAGAAGCGATAGATACGGCTGTAACGAGGCTGATGACCACCAGGATGAGGCTCGGGATGTTCGATGACCAGAAATGTGTGCCTTACGCCGGCATTCCTTTTGAATCCAATGATTGCGAAGAACACAGGCGCCATAATATAGAAGTGGCGCGGCAATCGCTTGTGCTTCTCAAAAACTCCGACGGCATGTTGCCTCTTGACAGGAGCAAGATTAAATCCATAGCGGTCATCGGCCCTAATGCCGCAAGCAGGGATGCCTTGACCGGAAATTATTGCGGGACGGCCTCAAGGTATGTGACGATAGTTGACGGAATCCGCGAAGCATTTGGCAAAAGGGTTTACTATGCCGAAGGCTGCCACTTGTACAAAGACAGGACGGATGACCTCGTCGGGGCAGGCGACAGGCTGGCCGAAGCCGTGTCGACCGCAAAAGCGGCAGATGTCACGGTATTGTGCCTCGGACTGGACGCGACTATAGAGGGCGAAGAAGGCTGCACGACAGCCAAAGATTTTTCCAATGGCGATAAGGTAAACTTGAATCTGCCGGGGTTGCAGCAGAGATTGCTTGAGGAGATTTACGCGACAGGAAAGCCGATTATTCTTGTACTTCTTTCCGGCAGCGCGCTTGCTGTGGCATGGGTCGATGAAAGGGTTCCTGCCATCATACAGGCCTGGTATCCGGGTTCAGAGGGCGGCGCGGCCATAGCGTCGCTGATATTCGGGGATTACAGCCCGTCAGGCAGGCTTCCGGTCACCTTCTACAAGTCGACGGAGGAACTGCCGGATTTCAGGGACTATTCGATGGAGGGCAGGACGTACAGGTTCATGAAAAATGAGGCGCTGTACCCCTTTGGCTATGGCCTCTCATATACAAAGTTCGAATATGGCGATATCTCATTAAAGCATGACACCATCAACGCCGGGGATGACCTTGGGCTTTCCATACCGGTTAAGAATACGGGCAAATACGAATCTTGGGAGACTGTACAGCTTTATCTCAAGGATGTCGAAGCCTCAACCGCCGTTTCGAATTGGGACTTGCGCGGTATTAGGAGAGTGTTCCTTAAACCCGGCGAGAGCGTTGATGTCAAATTCACATTGACTCCGAGGCTTATGTCGTTGATCGACGATAATGGCCGGAGGGTCATCGAACCCGGGGAGTTCAGAGTGTATATCGGAGGCAGCCAGCCTGATGCCAGAAGCCTTGCGCTTACCGGCTCAAAGGTGTCGTCAGCGTCCTTCACCGTTAAAGGCTCGGCTTTACAGATACGCTATTAAGCTACGCTATTGAGCATGGGGCATTAAGCATTAAGCATCGAGCCGCTGTCATAGGCAATAACTCCTGACCAGTACAAAAATGCCGCTAACTGCTGTATAATATTTTTTATATGGCGGTTTTTAATGTGGCGATTTTTTATTTGGCTTTAATGGAGCGGGGGTGGGATTGTGGACGGTATTCAGTTCAATTGGACTGATGCGGCAGTGGTCGCGATAGTGATCGGTTTTGCGTTGATAGGCCTTTTCAGCGGTTTCATCAATTCGGTATTCAAAATATCATCTTTTTTCTTGTCAGCGTTCCTTGCGGTGAAATTTCATCCTGTAGTCACCGACATCATGATGAAGACCTCATTATTTGCAAATATCAGGAATTCAATCGTACAAGGCCTGCTTGGAAACAAATCCCTGACAACTACCGAGACGGGAGCAACCCTTCAGCAGTCCGCCGCGTCGCCGTTTGTAGACAAACTTCCACTACCGGATTTTCTGAAAGACAACATATTAAAAAACATTCCCGATCCCTCGAAGATTCTGGATGTTTCAAGTCTTGCCGGTACCGTCGGCACGGAGCTGGCCAAGGTTATCATTTCATTAATAAGTATTGTCGTACTTTTTATCGCCATAAGGATCGCCTTTATATTTGTAGGGATACTGCTGCGTGGAATCTCCAAACTGCCGGTCTTCAAACAAATCGACAAGACGGGAGGATTCGCGCTGGGCGCGGTTGAAGGCATACTGGCGGTATTCGTGCTCATGACGGTACTGGCGCTGCTCAACATGTCATCTAAATTGCAGGATATATATACGGCTGTGGACCATTCGGTCATTGCGAGATTTTTTTATCAGAATAACTTTTTAATTAACTGGATGATTGGGACATAGGCAAGCCGAGAACATAAGTACCGAGAACATAAGACCGGGAACATAAGTATGGACATACGATTTAAAAGAATATAAAATTGATGAGATACAGGAGCATTAACAGGAACATAAACAGGAGTATGAAAAATGAGAAGCGATATTGTGAAAAAGGGAGTCGAGAAGGCCCCGCACAGATCTTTATTCAAAGCCATGGGGTATATCGATGAAGAGCTCGAAAGGCCCCTGATAGGCGTAGCCAATTCATGGAACGAGATAATCCCGGGGCATGTTCATCTTGATAAGATTGCGCGCGCCGTCAAGGATGGCATAAGGATGGCCGGGGGCACGCCCGTCGAATTCAATGTGATCGGCGTCTGCGACGGCATTGCGATGGGGCATACCGGAATGAAATACTCGTTGGCATCACGGGAGCTTATCGCCGATTCCTGCGAGATAATGGGGCTTGCGCACAGCTTTGACGGGATGGTGTTCATCCCGAACTGCGACAAGATAGTACCGGGCATGCTGATGGCCGCTGCGCGCATCAATGTCCCTTCCATATTCGTCAGCGGCGGGCCGATGCTGTCGGTAAAGCGCAACGGCAGGCACCTTGACCTTAACAGCGTGTTTGAAGATATTGGAGCCTATAAGGCGGGTAAGAAGACTCTTGAGGAAGTCGCGGAATGCGAGGATTACGCATGTCCGGGCTGCGGTTCGTGCTCCGGCATGTTTACGGCCAACTCCATGAACTGCCTGACAGAGGTCCTCGGCATGGGGCTTCCGGGCAACGGTACCATACCGGCGGTTTATGCCGAGAGGATAAGGCTTGCCAAACTGGCGGGAATGAAGATAATGGACCTCGTGAGGAAAGATGTGAAGCCGCGGGACATCATGGTCCCGGAGGCATTTGAAAACGCTCTGGCGGTCGATATGGCGCTCGGATGCTCGACGAATTCGGTGCTCCATCTGCCTGCCATCGCGAATGAGACCGGCTTCATAATAAACCTTGACATCATCAACGAAATAAGCCGCAAGTGCCCCAACCTCTGCAAGCTCTCTCCGTCCGGGCA
>CAZCKQ010000131.1:0-5247 GCA_964499315.1 uncultured Eubacteriales bacterium
ATACCGAGGCTGATCAGTTTCGTACCGGGGTGCTCTTCGACAAACTTTGTGCGTCTCCTTGCAATCTCCGCAAAAAGATAGCTGCCCTGCAACTTCAGATAATTCTCATTTATACCGGCCATCATGTCCTCCCATACCGCATCTCATATGCTATATCTCAAAGCTATATCTTAATCTTATTGCTCAATTTCAATTACTCCTTCAAAGACCTTGACCGCGGGTCCGGTCATGAATACATGGTTGGTCTCCTCATCCCATTCAATAAGCAGTTCGCCGCCCAAAAGCTTCACTGTCGCCTTCCGGTCGCTCACACCGTTCAACACCGACGCCACGAGCACGGCGCACGCCCCGGTACCGCACGCAAGCGTTTCGCCGGCTCCCCTCTCCCATACCCTCATTTTCAGGGTCTGCCTGTCGATCACCTGCACTATCTCCGTGTTGGTGCGTTTGGGGAATAACGGATGATGCTCGAATGCCGGCCCTTTCACATGCAGCGGGTAAGAATCGACGTCCGGCATATACGTGATCGCGTGGGGATTGCCCATTGATACGCACGTAAGCCTGTATATCTCACCATCCACATTTACCGGTTCGTCGACGAAAATCTCTTTTTCGGAAATCACAGGGATCAGCGCCGGCTTCAGACATGGCTCGCCCATATCCACCCTTGCCTCGCTGACAAGGCCGTCTCGCACGAAAAGCTTAAGCGCCTTTACGCCGGCAAGAGTTTCTATCGTTACTTCCTGCTTTCCGCAGGTCATATTATTGTCATACAGATATTTGCCTACGCACCTTATCGCGTTGCCGCACATTTCGGCCTCAGTTCCGTCGGCATTGAACATCCGCATCCTGAAATCCGCCTTCTCCGAAGGGAGGATAAGCACCAGCCCGTCGGAACCGACTCCGAAATGCCTGTCGCTGACTATTCGCGCTGTTTTGGACGGATCCCTGACCGTTTCGGTAAAACAATCGACGTAGATATAATCGTTCCCTGCGCCATGCATCTTGGTGAATCTCATTTTCATACCCCCAACGCTGCTTGCCAAGACTGTTTTATCCATATTATAGCAATATTATAGCAATATGGCGGCTTTATTGCCATATGTTTTTGGGTGTTTTGTTTTTGAGTGTTAAACCCTAAACCCTTTGAGCGTCTATACATTAAAGCGGAAACTGATGATATCGCCGTCTTTGACTATATATTCCCTGCCTTCCAGCCGGAAGAGCCCTTTTTCCTTCACTCTCGCCATCGAACCGAGGCTTTGCAAGTCGGAATAGCCTACAACCTCGGCGCGAATAAATCCTTTCTCAATGTCGGAATGTATCCTGCCGGCTGCGCTCCTTGCGCTTGTGCCTTTTCTTATAGGCCATGCCCTCACTTCATCCTCGCCAACCGTAAAAAACGATATCATGCCCAGATAATCGTACGCGGTGGACGCAAGCCGCTCAAGGCCGGTTTGGGTGATGCCGAGGTCGTCCATGAAAAGCTGTCTGCTTTCTTCGTCGAGGCGGCTGATCTCCAGTTCTGTACTGGCGCATGCCTCTATGACAGGCATACCTGTCTCCGCCGCATAATCGGAAATAGCCTTCTTAATGGCGCCGGCAACGCCGACAACGGCGGCGCCCTCCGCGCCAGCGCCCTCTGACGCGGCACCCCTTGCCGCTGCATTTATCGCCCTGAACTGATCCTCGCTGTAGTTCAAAAGCATTATCATTGGTCTTTCGGTAAGGAAATTGAACGACTTCAGGCATTGTCTCTCCTCTACCTCCAGACCGAGGCTGCTGATGGGCCTTCCTGCCTCGAGCCATTCTCCGCATTTCTTCAACGCATCATACTCACCGGCTGTATCGCTGCCTTTGCCTGCCGCTTTTACCGAATTCCTCCCGCTGCCTATCCTTTCCAGACGGTTTTCGATCATGACAAGGTCTGCCAGCAGCAGCTCGGTATTTATTGCGTTGATGTCCTGCAGCAGACTATCGGCGGAATCGCTCCCGAATACGCCCACAACATGCACCAGCACGTCCACCTGACGAACCGACTCAAGGAACCTGTTTCCGGTCGATCCGCCCGGTGTGACGCCGCGCAGGTCGGTGACCTCAATGTATGCGTAAGTCGTCTTTTTCGGCTTGTACATTTCTGAGAGATAATCGATCCGCTTATCGGGTATCCTCGCCATACCGATATCCGTATCCGTCTTGCCTCTCTGCGAGTCCCGCATATCACCGTCTTTACCGGTCAGCAGATTAAAAAACATCGTCTTCCCCGTCATCGGCAGTCCTACTAAACCAATTTTCACAATCTATCCACTTCCTTTTTATCGGCTAAAACACGGTATATGAGGCGGCATATGAGGCGGCATATGGTGCGATATAGCGCCGCGATGCACATCCTAACCGCATAACCTGTCATAACCCATCGATAAAGTATATAAAATGTCAGCGCGTTCGTCAATTTTTGCCCTTGGTATTTATGTCATCACTCTGTTATTTTAGCCTGCCATTTTGGTATAATAATACCTGAGGTGGACGTTTGAAGATATTGGCTATAATACCTGCGTATAATGAGGACAAGTCTATCGGCGATGTGGTGGCTTCGATCCGCGAAAATGCGCCGTTTACCGATATACTCGTAGTGAACGACGGTTCACGGGACAACACCGGAAAGAAAGCAAGGTATGCCGGGGCCCTTGTTGTCGACCTGCCATTCAATCTCGGCATCGGCGGAGCCGTGCAGACAGGCTATATCTATGCTTGGGAAAACGGCTATGATTACGCTATCCAGGTCGACGGCGACGGACAGCACGACCCGCGCTACATAAGTGCGCTGCTTGAACCCCTGGAACGCGGAGACGCCGATATGGCGATAGGATCGCGGTATGTCGGCCCGTCAGGTTATAAGGCCTCGATGATGCGCAAAACCGGAATGGTATATTTTTCATGGCTTGTCAAGGTATTTACCGGCAGAGACATCAAAGACACAACATCCGGTTTCAGGGCTGTGAATAAAAAGGTGATCGCATATTTCGCAAAGGATTATCCGCTTGATTACCCGGAAGTCGACGTACTGGTCAAGCTCCACAGAAAAAAGTTCAAGGTCACGGAGATACCGGTCGAGATGAAGACGCGCGCAAACGGCAAGTCTTCTATTACACCGTCGCGGTCAGTCTACTATATGATAAAAGTAAGCCTTTCACTCTTTGTGGAGGCCATCAGGTCGCAACCATTATGATCATCAACGTATACACCGTATCAATTGCCATTTCGATACTCTTCCTTGTGGGAGTGGTCGAACTTGTCCGGAAGAACAGGCTGCGGGAGAAATATTCGCTGTTGTGGATATTAATGAGCATAGTATTGCTCGTATTGTCGTCGACGCCGTTTTTCATCAACACCATCGCGGCATGGCTCGATATAAAGAACCCGCCTTCGCTTTTATTCTTTTTCGGGTTGGTTTACCTGGTATTCTACAACCTCCATATAACAGTGGTTTTTTCAAAGCAGTCGGACAGGGTGACGAAGCTGGCCCAGGAACTCGCGCTTGTGAAGAAGCAGCTCAAAGAAGCCAAATTTGAAGGGTCTGAAAATAAATCGAACTGAAAAGCCAGTCAATTGCCTTTAAAAATGCTTTTCAATATATTCCTCGGGATATTTGCATTGTTGCCGCAGAGGGCAGCCGCCGGCGCATAGCGGCGTCTTCCTGCAGAACTGCTTGCAGTGGCGCACTATAAGCGCATGGTATTCGTTGAACAAAGCGACTTCTTTATCAAGGTTTGCTTCGAATAAGGCCTGTAATCCATCGTAATCGTCGGGTATCGGAATGGGAATAACACCCAGTCTGCCGAACAGCCTTCTTGTGTACGCGTCGATGACGAATACAGGAATACCGGCGGCGTACAGGAGGATGGAATCGGCCGTTTCGCGGCCTATCCCCGTTACGCCCAGCAGGCTTTGTCTTGCCCCATCGCGGAGGTTTGAGAAATCGTAATCGAATTGCCTGAACCAATCAAGGAAATGCTTTAATCTTGATGTCTTAACATTGTAATATCCGCATGGGCGGATCAAGTCTGCCAACAGGGCGTCGTCCATCGCATGCAAGGCCTGCGGCTGCAGGTAGGGATCGAGGTTGGCAATAGCCTTCTCGACATTGCCCCAATTGGTATTTTGGGTGAGTATAGCTCCCACCGCCATCTCGAAACGGGTCTTGGCCGGCCACCAGTGCTGCGGACCGTATTCAGCATATAATGACCTGTATATCCCCATCAAACCGTTATTTAGCTTCGGTATCTTAGGTGGATTCGGTGGATTCGGTAGATTCGGCCTCTCCGGCATCTCCGGTTTCTTCCTCATTTCAAGGCTATTCTCCTTCGCTTTCGTTCCGAAGCCGCTTATCAAGCATGGTATTGCGCCTGACCGCTGTGTTGTTCCTGACCGCAATGGCGACGGCCTTCTTTGAGCCGACAAGCACGAGGACCTTCTTTGCCCTTGTGATGCACGTGTACAGGAGGTTGCGCCGAAGCATCATGTAATGCTGCGTGAGCAGCGGCGCTACGACTATACCGTATTCGCTGCCCTGGCTTTTGTGTATCGTTACCGCATATGCCAGTACAATCTCGTCCATCTCGGTGATTTCATACTGTACGTCCCTGTTGTCGAAGCTTATGGCGACTGTCTTGTCCTCATGGTCGATGCCCGTTATTATTCCTATGTCCCCGTTGAAGACGCCTTTGTCGTAGTTGTTCTTTATCTGCATGACCTTGTCGCGCAGCTTAAATTGAAAGCCTCCGTAGCGTACCGAAATCTCCGACGGGTTGAGCAGTTCCTGCAGTACGGCGTTGAGGTTGTGAGTCCCCGCTTCTCCTCGCTGCATGGGGCATAGCACCTGGATGTCGTTTACCGGATCAGCGCCATAATACTGCGGGAGCCGTCTCGAACACAGCTCTTTTATACGTTCGACCGCCTTTGCCGGGTCGTCTTCCTCCAGGAAGAAGAAATCGCTGCCTTTTGGCGTCGCCAACAGGGGAAATTGACCTTTGTTTATCCTGTGGGCGTTCATCACGATGTCGCTCCCGCGCGCCTGCCGGAATATCTTTTCGAGCCTGACCACCATCACAGACCCTGATTCCATGATATCCCCCAGCACATTACCCGGCCCGACCGATGGCAGCTGATCCGCATCGCCGACCAGCAACACCCGCGCTCCGTCGGGCACGGCCTTCAGCAGGTTGTACATGAGCACAATGTCGATCA
>CAZCKQ010000132.1:0-5232 GCA_964499315.1 uncultured Eubacteriales bacterium
AAAACATGGGCTGTCCTGAGTTTCCGGCGGCCCATGTTTCATTTTGTTGTTACTTGCGTATTTCTTGCTGCTTTGCCTTACACTTTGCCTTGCTGCTTTGCCTTGCTGCATTTGCACTTGGATCTACTGCATCTGGGACTGCATCATATTAAAGCTTTGCTGCGTTCTTGTGTATTGTTCCTGCGGCGCGGTTTCGAGCTTGTACCAGCCTTTCTTGGCCATAATGTCGAAAAGGTGCTTCTGGTTCTCGAATGTTTTGTTCAAGATGCCCGCTACATGGTTGCGCACTGAATCGTTCGCGCTCTCAAGCGTAGTTGTGCACAATGATGCCGCTTCAAGCTTGAGAAGATAAAGCAAATTGCCTGCCCATTCTTTTTCCTGTGGTTGGTTCGTCATAATACTCCTCCTATTGTACCTTTTTTCCGGTGACTATCGAAGCTGTTGTTGAAATCCAATGCTTGTGCTCCGAAGATAAAGTCTGCATCAGAGATTTGAACTGCGGATCCACTGCGCTGCTGGCTGCAAAATCGCAATTCTTGGATATTGCCTCGAACATCTTGGTAACGTCTTCAAGGAAAAGAAGTTCCCTTGTTGTAAGGTTATTCACAACCAATCCCTCCTGTAGTTTTTTTACGTTTAATAGGATATCCCACGGGTAGAAAAACATTCATGCTTATTCAAATACTTGAAAAAGCAGAAGATTAATAATAAAATTCTATTTAATTAATATTAAAACTCTATTTAATATTAAAATTAATGTAGTTTCAAAATGGCAGACAGTTGCCAGAAAAGGGGTGTTCAACCGCGCAATGCTGACCAGTGTTGATATTCAAGGGATTATTCCTCATAGGTTCCCCTTTGTGCTTGTTGACCGAATCATCGAGGCCGAACCGGGTAAGAAAGCAATCGGGATAAAAAATGTGACTTCCGGGGAGTTCTACTTTCAAGGGCATTTCCCGGGAAATCCAATAATGCCCGGAGTACTTATCGTTGAAGCGCTTGCGCAGACAGCCGGCATAGCGGTCGGCCTGATGGAGGAGTATAAGGGATATACGGGCGTCTTTACAGGCATCGAATCGATTAAATTCCGAAGACAGGTGGTTCCCGGCGATACAATCCGGCTTGAAACCGAGATTCTTGCGATAAAAATGAACATTGCGAAAGTCAAAGTCAAAGCGTCGGTGGAAGGACAAACAGCAGCCGAAGGAGAGATCAAATTCGCAATGCTTAACCCGCGCAGCTGACTGTGCCTGTGCCGACTTTATTACCTTTTTCAATCAGCATTTCCCCGACAAGGTTGATATCGCCTGCCCCCATCGTCAGGACAAGATCACCCGGGGCGGCGTTTTGCGCGATATAATCGGCTATAGCTCCGAAGCTATCCATGTGGATGGCATTTTTACCGCGCGCGGCAATCTTTTCAGCGAGCATTGCCGAATTTATCGAGCCGTCATCAATTTCGCGGGCAGCATATATATCCGCGATTATGATTTTATCGGCCTTGTCAAATGAGGATACAAAATTTTCAAACAGCGACAGCGTCCTTGAATATGTGTGAGGCTGAAATATGCACCACAAGCATTTGTGCGCGGTTTTTTCGGCGGCGGCGAGGGTTGCTCTGATTTCCGACGGGTGATGCGCATAATCATCGACGATTCTTGTGCCTTTATAATATCCTTTCTCCTCGAACCGTCTGCGGGTGCCCCTGAAAGCGGCTAGAGCCTTTTTTGCCGGAGCTATGCCGCAGCCGGCGAAAGAGCATGCGGCTATTGAGGCCAGGGCGTTATATACATTATGCTTGCCCGGTACATTGAGGCGAATCCTTTCTAATGGTTTTCCGTTATGGACCACGTTAAATGAAGCCAGACCATTCATATCATACCTGATATTCCCCGCTCTCCATTCGCAATCCGGGTTGTCAATCCCGAACAATACCTTCTTGCGGGGGATATCAAGAATACCGGCGACTTCCGGATCGTCTCCGCATGCAATGATAATTCCGTTTTCAGGCGTATTCAACGCGTATTCCCGGAAAACATCTTTTACATGGTTGATGTCCCGGTAGAAGTCGGAATGGTCGAACTCTATGTTCAATATCACGCTGATATCATTATGCAGCTTAAGCAGACTCGCCTTGTATTCGTCGGCCTCGGTGACGAAATACCGGCCGGATCCGATGTGGACAGTACCGCCTATGGCTTCGAGCTCCCCGCCTATATGTATGGTGGGATCTTTGCCTGCTTCAAGCATGATCATGGCAACCATGGAAGTTGCGGTTGTTTTTCCGTGGGTACCGGCTACGCCTATGCTCGATGGGTACCTGTCCGATATGAGCCCCAGCAGTTCCGCCCTTACCATCATCGGAACCCCGGTTTCGACGGCCCTTCTGTATTCCGGGTTGTCTTTCCTGACAGCCAGGGTATAGACGATAAGATCCGGATCGGAGATATTTTCCGGACTGTTGTGACGGAATACGGTGATACCCTTGCTTTCAAGCCGTTGAGTAATACCGGATGCCCTCGTATCCGAACCTGTTACGGTATAGCCCCAGTCTTGCAGTATCTCTGCGAGACCGCTCATGCTAATCCCGCCTATCCCAATGAAATGGACCTTTTTTATGTTGCTGTTATTAAAAGGATCATACCTTTTCAAAAAACGCACCGCCTTTCTTTGATTATTATATGAATATTTTCGCAACTTATCAATTATTGGATAATTTCAGCAGTTATAGACATTAATGTTTCTATTTAGTAAAATTAAGAAGGAAATTTACATTTTTCATCGAATATATAATTATGCACGCTTTTATACATTTGTATATACAGTATTAATTTGCAGAAGGGTGGTAACATCTATGGAAATCACTGATATCCGCATCAGGAGGATTGAAGCAGAAGGAAAAATGAAAGCTGTCGTATCGGTGACTTTCGATAACGAGTTTGTAATCCACGACATCAAGATTATCGAAAGCCAGAATGGGCTATTTATTGCTATGCCGAGCAGGAAGACGCCGGATGGCGAATTCAAGGACATAGCTCATCCGATCAATGCCGCTGCAAGGGAAAAAGTGCAAAAAGCCATTTTAAGCAAATTTGAATCCACGACGGTTGAATGATTGTGCAGGGCAGCACAGTCGGCTGTTGTTAGGTTAAAAAATAAACTTATTGGGAGCGGGTATCTCAGAACAGTGTGCCATGCTTCCAATTTTTTTTGCCGCAATTGAAATGCACCGCAAAAAATGAGAGAATAAATACGAAAGGGCATGACGATTATCGTGGAAACCAATGTATTGATCATCGCTTCTGAAGAAAACGCGCAAATGAAATCAAAAAAGGCGGGTTTTGCCCACAGGATTTGCGGAAAGCCTGTTATCGAACGTGTATATGAAGCCGCCGCCGAGGCATGTCCCGGAAAGATTTTCGTATATGCAGGCGCATATATGGACGAAGTCCGCAATTGCCTTGGAGACAAGGTATCATATATCGGGGCAAAAGGTTCATGGCAAAGCGTATTCGCAGCCGTCGCGCAACCGGGGTGCGAAGCCCGAAGTATCCTTATCCTTCGGGCCGATATGCCGCTTCTGACCGCACAAAGCCTGAAAGAACTTATAGACGCGCATTACGCGCACGATGATGATATAACCGTGCTTACAACACGAATGTCCGGGAACGACCCGGTGGATACAGGCGTAAGCTGTGTGAAGGCGGGCTCCGGCATCGGCGGATTCCCCGATATTGCGGGATATCTGCGTGCCGGCGGGAAAAAGGTTTCGGCGGTGATGCTGGAAGACGGCGACCGGGCTATTGCGGTGAAGGACAGGGTAACGCTTGCCAAGGCGACGCGAATAGTGCAAGACGCAATTTTGAATAGGCTGATGATGTCAGGCGTAACCATAATCGATCCCTCTTCCGCTTATATCGACGAAAATGTAAAAATCGGCATGGATACAGTCATTTATCCGTGCAGCATCATAGAAGGGGATACCGTTATAGGAGAAGACTGTACAATCGGTCCCGGCAGCAGGATCGTTTCAAGCAAGGTCGGGGACCGTACGGCCGTAATGAATTCGGTGATGATTGAAAGCATGGGCGGAGACGATACAAGCGTGGGGCCCTTTGCATATATCAGACCCGGGAGCGCAGTCGGGAACGAGGTAAAAATCGGTGATTTTGTGGAAATCAAGAAATCGTCAATAAGCGATAAGTGTAAAATCTCGCACCTTTCCTATATAGGAGACGCCGAAATCGGCAGTAATGCCAACATCGGATGCGGCGTCGTCACGGTCAACTATGACGGCAAAAACAAAAACAAGACGGTAATCGGCGATAATGCGTTTGTAGGCTGCAATGTAAACCTCGTTGCGCCGGTCACCGTCAGCAGCAATTCATATATCGCCGCAGGGTCCACTATCACGGGACCCGTACCGGAGTATTCGCTGGCCGTAGCCAGAGAAAGACAAGTCAATATCGACAACTGGGTCATAAGAAGAGGAATGAGACGCGATACAAAAGACTCTCAGGATAAAGGGGGAGAAGGTTAATTTATGAATATCCACGGCAAGGATATCAAGATTTTTGCGGGAAATTCCCATAGGGAGCTTGTGGATGAAATCGCCGGCAAGATCGGCCTGCCCGTCGGAGAGGCGACTGTCGGCAAATTCAGCGATGGGGAAATAGAGATATGCATAGGCGAAGTCGTAAGGGGGTCGGATGTATTCGTAATACAATCGCTGTGCTTTCCTGTGAACGATAATCTGATGGAGCTGCTAATAATGATAGATGCGTTAAAAAGGGCATCGGCAGGCAGGATAACGGCGGTCATCCCGTATTTCGGGTATGCGCGGCAGGATAGGAAAGCAAAGGCGAGAGACCCTATTTCGGCAAAACTTGTAGCCAATATGCTTACGGTTGCCGGCGCCGACAGGATATTAACCATGGACCTGCATGCGCCGCAGCTTCAGGGTTTTTTCGACATCCCGCTGGACCACCTGCTGGGATCGCCGCTGCTTGCGTTGTATTTTAAAGAGAAATTCAACAATAATATGGCTGATGTCATTACGGTTTCACCTGACCTCGGAAGTGTGGGGAGAGCCAGGAAATTTGCCGAACGTCTGGATATTCCGATAGCCATCATAGATAAAAGGCGTCCCAATGTCAACGAAAGCGAAGTAATGAATATAATCGGCGATGTCAAGGGAAAAATCTGCGTATTGGTCGACGACCTCATCGATAC
>CAZCKQ010000133.1:0-5209 GCA_964499315.1 uncultured Eubacteriales bacterium
CCTTAATTTCAGGCGCATCACCGACCTTGACAGCAAATTGAAGTCGATTGCCGACAGTTATGAAACAAGGAGACAGGTGGAGCGCGCCAAACAGATAATCATGGAGCGCGAAGGACTCAGCGAGGCGCAAGCCTACGGGAAGATGCGCAAACGGAGCATGGATACGCGCACTCCGATGAAAATCGTGGCCGAGGCCATAATCATGGCGCATGATATGTATGGCCGGAATTGATTCCGGAACGCTTGACAATTTAATGCAGTTAAACAGATAATAAATTAGATATGGGGAGTTGAACAAAATGCTTGAACTCGAACAATTTAAACTGGATATCGGAGAATTGAAGGATGAACTTGTAAAAGTCGGTGATTCACTTTGACGTTGCCGGATTGAGGGAGGAAATACACACACTTGATCAAAAAACGTCGGAACCGGCGTTCTGGAACGACGTGGAAGGTTCGCAGAAAGTCCTTCAGAAACTCAAATCACTAAGGACAAAGCTTGAAAAATATGAAAAGCTCGGGAATGTCTTTGACGACCTGGAAACATTATTTGTATTGGGGGTTGAAGAGCAGGATCCGGGCGTCATACCCGAACTACAGCAAGGGATAGCATCATTAAGAAAAGACATCAGGCAGCTCAAACTTCAGACACTGCTATCCGGTCCGTACGACGCCAACAACGCAATTATGACATTGCATGCGGGGGCCGGCGGGACCGAAGCCCAGGACTGGGTGGAGATGCTGCTGCGTATGTATACCCGCTGGGCAGAACGCAACGGATATGCTGTCAAGACACTTGATTTTCTTGCCGGCGAAGAGGCCGGTATAAAAAATGTGACGATTAATATAATCGGTGAAAACGCCTACGGATATCTGAAATCAGAAAAAGGAGTCCACAGGCTCGTGCGGATATCGCCATTCGACGCTTCGGGCAGGAGACATACGTCGTTCGCTTCGGCAGACGTGCTTCCGGAATTAGATGATAATATGGAAATAAACATAAATCCGGATGATCTGCACATCGATACCTACCGCTCAAGCGGGGCGGGCGGCCAGCATGTGAACAAGACGGAATCGGCCATACGCATAACACATATACCGACCGGGATAGTGGTTGCCTGTCAGAATGAACGGTCACAGTTCCAGAACCGGGATAACGCGATGAAAATGCTGAAGGCCAAGCTTCTGGAACTCAAGGAAAGAGAGCAGAAGGAAAAGATCGAAGACCTGAAGGGAATACAGATGGATATAGGCTGGGGAAGCCAGATCAGGTCGTATGTGTTTTGCCCGTATACTCTGGTCAAGGATCACAGGACAAATTATGAGGAAGGTAATGTGAATGCGGTCATGGACGGCGAGATCGACGGTTTTCTGAACTCATATCTCTCAGCCGGCCGGAGGTTGAAATAACTGTGAAGGTTGGAATTATCGGCGCCGGCAGGCTCGGGTGCGCCATCGCCATTGCCTTAAAAAACGTAGGATACGAGATAACGGGGATTGCCAGCCGCAGCGACAGGTCGGTGGAATTGCTCTCGGCGAGAATCGGGAAGTCGTTAGGCAATGGTATCGTTCAGACCGTAAAGGATTCGCAGGTGATCTTCCTGACCGTCCCGGACGGGCTGATTACTGATATTGCCGCACAAATAGCCGCTTTATGCGGTAAAACCGTTCTAGAAGGAAAGGCCTTTTTTCATTGCAGCGGGGCGCTTACCTCAGACAGTCTTGACGAACTTGGTTCTTCAGGCGCGGCCACAGGATCGCTCCATCCGGCGCAGACCTTCGCGGACAGGCAAAATGGCTGGAAGGGATTGTATAACATATGTTTCGGTTTCGAGGGGACCGCAGCCGCGAAGGTGATCGCCGGCAGGATCGTGGATGACCTCGGCGGCAGGATGCTTGTGATTTCAAAAGAGGATAAGGCGGTTTATCATGCAGCCGCCTGCATGCTTTCCAATTATATCGTTTCGCTGTCCCGCGCCGCGTCGGTGGTCCTCGGATCAATCGGCATCGATGGGGATGAAGGTGTTAAGGCATTCATACCGTTAATGGAGAAAACTATATGCAATATTAAGGAGCTGGGATCTGTCAAGGCATTGACCGGACCAATTTCACGAGGCGATGCCGGAGTTGTTGCAATGCATGTCGGCGAGCTGGAAAAAATTAAGCCCGAATACGCCGAATTATACAGGTCGCTCGGCAGGATAGCCCTTGACATGGCTTCAAAACGGGAAGATATGGATGAGCGGCTCCTTGAACAGATGCGGCAAATTCTTGGCTGTAAAGGCGGTGATCGATTTGAATGCCAATGAGTTGAGGTCTCTACTTGAAAAAGTCAAGAATTCTGATATTCAGATAGACGATGCTGTCAATGAACTAAAAAAGCTGCCTTTTGAGGATATTGATTTTGCGAAGATAGACTTTCATAGGGAATTGAGGCATGGCTATCCTGAAATAATTTTGTGCGAGGGCAAGAAAGTCGACCATATACAATCCATTGCCAGGAGGCTCCTCGACAGGGGAAGGAACTTGGTGGCGACGAGGGCCGGACCGGATGTCTACGGGGCAATACGCGGGATTGCCGCCGACGCGGTGTATTACGATACCGCACGTATCGTCTCTGTAAGACGGCAGGATATCGATATGGCGCCCGGGATCGTCGCCGTAGTGACGGCAGGTACGTCCGATATACCGGTGGCCGAGGAAGCTGCGGTGACGTTGGAATTGATGGGGAACCGAGTTAGGAAGCTTTATGATGTGGGTGTCGCGGGAATTCATAGATTATTTGCCAATACATCGGTATTGCTCGAAGCAGATGTAGTGATTGTTGTCGCCGGAATGGACGGGGCATTGGCAAGCGTCGTCGGAGGTCTTATAGATAAGCCGGTCGTCGCCGTGCCCACAAGTGTGGGCTATGGTGCCAGCTTCGGAGGACTCTCGGCTTTATTGGCCATGTTGAACAGCTGCGCCGGCGGTATCGGTGTGGTGAATATCGATAACGGTTTCGGAGCCGGGTATCTCGCTGCCAGGATAAACAGGTGCATTTACAGTTATTCCTGTAATTCAGGTAATTCAGGTAATCCGAGTAAAACCGTAAAAACGGAAAGCGGAGGCGATATGCTATGAAAGCCCTCTATTTTGACTGTTTTTCAGGCATCAGCGGGGATATGACCCTTGGCGCGCTTCTGGATCTAGGCGCCGATGGTGATGCATTGAGAAGTGAGCTGGAAAAATTGAAGCTTTCGGGTTACGAATTAATTATTCAAAAAGTGAAAAAAAACGGCATCATCGGTACCGACGTCAAGATTTCGATACACGAAAGCCTTGATACGGATCATGATATAAATCATGTCAATCGGAGCCTTAATGACATAGAATCGCTGATCGATCGGAGCGATCTCAAGCAGCAAGTAAAGGACTTCAGCAAGAGGGTATTTCGTGAAATTGCGGCTGCGGAAGCCAAGGTGCATGATATGCCGGTTGAAAAGGTGCATTTTCATGAAGTAGGCGCGCTGGATTCCATAATCGATATAGTCGGCGTGGCTATTTGCCTTGACCTGCTTGGGATAAAGAAGGTGTTTTCATCGCCGCTGCATGACGGCAGGGGATTCACCCGCTGCAATCACGGGATCATACCTGTTCCGGTGCCGGCGGTAGTTGAGATGCTCAAAGGCAGCGGGATACCGTTTGTCATTGACGATATCGCGTTTGAACTGGTAACGCCGACCGGCATGGGGCTGATAAAGACGCTTGCGTCGGGTTTTGGCACGATGCCTGCCATGATAATCGACAGGATAGGTTATGGTATGGGCAAGCATGACACGGGACGTTTCAACGCCCTCAGGGTAGTGATGGGGAGCCTTTTCGGCGAGACCGGCATGCTTGAGGAAGTGGCGGTGCTTGAAACGAGTATCGATGATATGAGTCCCGAAATCGCAGGTTTCACGGTTGATAAGCTTATCAGGAAAGGCGCGCTGGATGCCTTTATCACGCCAATTATTATGAAAAAAGGCAGGCCGGCCGTAATGCTGACCGTTCTGTGTGCGAACGAGATGAAGCCGGACATGCTCGATATATTATTCAAAGAGACCACGACGCTGGGCGTAAGGGAGCGTATCGACAGAAGATATTGCATGCAAAGAAAAGTTGTGAGCGTCGATACCGCTTACGGACAGGCAAGGGTGAAGGCGGCCTTAATGGACGGGTTTGTCAAGTGGTCGCCCGAATACGAGGATTGCAGGGAGATAGCCGAACGTACGGGTAAATCCCTGAAAGAGATATATGAAATAGTGGACATGGGTGCGAGAACACTGCTGCGGAATGGGGGAAAAAAAGATGAGGGAAATGGTTCTGATAATTGATTTTGGTGCGCAATACAACCAACTTATCGCCAGAAGGGTGAGGGATGCAGGCGTCTATTGCGAGGTCCTTCCATATGACGCTGATATTGGCAGGATCAAGGCATTGAAGCCAAAGGGCCTGATATTGACAGGAGGACCTGCCTCCGTTTTGGACAAGGATGCCCCGTTTTGCGATTCTGAATTGTTCAGGCTTGGCGTGCCGATACTTGGCATATGCTATGGTATGCAGCTCATGGCAGTCACTCTCGGGGGAGGCGTGGAAAGGGCGGATAGCAGGGAATACGGAAAAACCTTGATATCGCTGGATAATAGCAGCCTTTTATTTGCCGGCCTGGAAAAAGAGGCAGTCTGCTGGATGAGCCATACATACTTTGTGAGGCGATTGCCGCAAGGCTTCAGAAGCTCAGCCAACACTGAGAATACACCCAATGCCGCTATGGAGGACAGGCAGAGGCGGTTCTACTGCGTGCAGTTCCATCCGGAGGTGGTTCATACGCCGCAGGGAGTCAGGATGCTCCGGAATTTTCTTTATAATATCTGCGGATGTTCCGGGGACTGGAAGATGTCGTCATTCGTGAGCGACGCAATTAAAAGCATCCGTGAAAAAGTCGGGGACGGCAGAGTGATATGCGCTTTATCGGGCGGCGTCGATTCCTCCGTGTCGGCGGTGCTGGTGAATAAAGCCGTCGGAAGGCAGCTTTCCTGTATTTTTGTGGATCATGGCCTACTTAGGAAGTACGAGGCCGAGCAGGTGGAAAAGGTCTTTAAACAAGAATTCGATATGGACTACATAAGGGTGAATGCGCATGACCGGTTCGTCGGCAGGTATGAAGGCGGAACCGACCCGGAAA
>CAZCKQ010000134.1:0-5181 GCA_964499315.1 uncultured Eubacteriales bacterium
TCCCTCTGGGCTATTTCCTCCGACAGGACCATGTGCAGGAATTCTTCCTGTTTCGCTTATTATATGTAATTCGATTCAAAACAGTTCCGAGTGATTGCAGAGCATAAACTCCAATATACCCCAAAACTACCCATAGTAGCGTCATAGTAAGTCACGAGCGCCAGTACGTTTAACTGGTTCATTAAAAAGCCATATATAGCATATCTACTCTTTTGCTCATATTCATCCATTTTGATCCCAAACCATTCATACTCTGTAATTGAATTTTCCATATAACTTTGCAACAGACTATAAGCAGAGCATGTGTTAACAGTCGGTTCCATGCTGTAGTGAATATACTGGTTATACGATCTCGCGGCACATCCGATGCCTAATGTTTCGACACCTTGATATTCATAAATCTTTTGCTGATGTGTTGATGTTTGATTTGATTTTACGAATTTAATATGGGATTCACAATCATAACCGTTATCAATAAGATATTCATAAAATTGATCGAACAAAATATATTTCTCTTTATTCGTCATTGTATTATTGTCTTTATTGAACATACTGCTATCGTTACCAGCCAGAGGATATATAGATATCGTTTCAGGCATAAAAGTCATAAGTGCTTTAAGTGTACTCATGAACATTTCAGACGTTTGTCCTGCAAGACCGTTGATCACATCAATATTTATATTAATATCATGCTTACGAATAAGGTCTACTAATTGAAAGAGATCATAATTATTTAGCCGATTAATCGTACTTCGCAACTTCTTATCCAAACTTTGCACACCTAAGCTCAACCTTTTAATTCCAAGTTGCCGTAATTGCCTGATATAATCCTCATCAATAATTTCGGGAGAAATTTCCATAGATGGCTCTAAATTTTTGTCAAGGCCAATATTCATTTTGGATAAAGTATCAAATATCTCAAAATAAGCCTCTATCGGAGCATGATTAGGCGTACCCCCTCCGAAACAAATAGATTTGATGTTGATTTTATTATTAAAATGCTGATTATAATGTAAGGCTTGTTCGTTCAGTTTATCAATATACCGCATCATAAATTCACTATTATTTTGGGCAATTGAAAAAAAGCCACAGTAGGGACATTTAGATTTGCAAAACGGTATATGATAATATAAATTTAGTTCAGATGTATTTCCCCATATTTGGGTCAAATCGACATCTATCTTTTTATATGCAAATTGACTTGGGTACATGGCCATTGTGAAACCCGGCCAAAAACCCATAGTAATTTGTTTCTGTAAAATTTTACTCGATATATTCAAACCTAATGCCTCCTATATTTGTATATTAAGTTGTTCAATGATATTTTTCAATGCGATTATTTCTCTTGATACCCACTGACTAACTCCCGTTTTATTAACTTCTAACAATTGTTTATTATGTTTATAGGCATCCAAAATCGGCACATACTCTGCTTTAAAGTCCATTTCCTTTTCATACGCATCTAAGCTTTGTTCTTGTTTATTTCCAATTATATCGCATCTATAATAATATGATTTCATAACAAAATACGCATCGGGTTCATAGGCGTCCTGCTTCTGTTCAATAATTTCCCCAATAGGGTGAATCATATTTGATATTGAATATCCCGTTTCTTCAATAAATTCACGAATCAAAGCAGTTGCGTGATTTTCACCACCTTCAATTCCACCGCCCGGAAACTTATAATCACCATTTGCCGTATGGATCATAAATATCAAGTTTTCGTCTTTAACTAAAACACCACGAACAGCTTCCCGTTGAATAACTTTCGCCCCTGATGGTATCTGGTTTATACCTAATAAATTTTCAAAATACATAATTACTCTCCTTCTGCAACATATTGTGCTTTAAATAGAATATCATAAATTGCATTTTTTCCTTTTAATTCTTCGTGTTTACCTGATGTGATAATCTCGCCATTATCCATAATTATTACTCGATCCGTTTCTAAAATTGACGACAGTCTATGAGCAATAGAAATAATGGTTTTTTCTTTTGATAACGTTTTTATTGATGATAAAATCGCATTTTTACAATGCGAATTGAGAAATTTTTCAAAAGTTCCAACGTCGCTTTCTAATCTGTTTTTCAAATCTCCTGCATCATATTTACTATATTTTTTATATTCAAATTTTGATAATTTTGAAAAAATAGTTATTTTCAATTTAAGACAATAAGCACGGACGCATGGAGACCAGACGGTATTATATATCAAAAAATATCAAGTGGTTGGAAGCTAAAGATAAATGGGTGGGCTTAAAGAGTATTGGAATGGTAATTAGTGAAAGACAGGAAAAGGACAAGGAAGCCAGTATTGAAAAAAGATACTTTATCTGTAGTACGGATGATGACCCGAAACTACTTGCAAAAGCAGTAAGGAGCCTCTGGGGTATAGAAAACAGCTTACATTGGGTATTGGATGTTGTCTTTCAAGAGGATAAAGGGCGCACAAGAAAAGATTATGGGGCGGAAAACCTGTCAGCGATAAGAAGATATGTTATCAGCAGGATAAAACAATGTCCGGAGTTTGCAAATGAAAGCATACGGGGCAGAAGGAAACTGGCTCAGTGGGACCGGAACTTTGCAATGAAATTGATTTTTAGTGAACAAGATGGTGAATAAATTGGTTATGATCGCTGGAAATGAGACTCATGATGTTGCACCATGCTCTTATAGATATTTTAAGCTTGATATAATAAAACCTGGAGAACGCGATTACTATGCGAGGATATTTGAATTTGAAGCATGGGGTGTGAAGGAATGCAGCTAATATTATATTGTTGATAATCACTACTATTTCAATGGCCTGATTTATTGACCTCGCAAGGCACTTAATATATAATATAACAGTGCCTTTTTAAAAGCACTCCCACTGAACGATTCCTGCGAAGGAATCACATTTTTATTACGGCATAGTTTTTGCTATCGGAGGGAGGGAAACAGATGTCTGAAATCAGGATTAAAGAGAATGAGTCTCTTGACAGTGCGCTCAAGAGGTTTAAAAAGATGTGCGCTAAAAACGGTGTGCTCGCCGAAGTCAGGAAGAGAGAACACTACGAGAAGCCGAGTGTCAGAAGGAAAAAGAAGTCCGAAGCCGCGAGGAAGAGGAAGTTCCGGTAAGGCGGGCTTCAGGAGGTATTGCTATGTCCCTTAAAGATAAACTGCTTGATGATCTGAAGACTTCGATGAGGGATAAGGACAACATAAGGAAGAACACTGTTCAGATGGTGAGGTCGGCCGTGTTGCAGCATGAGAAGGACAACAAGGCGGAGCTTGACGATGACGGCGTTATCGAGATAATTGCCCGGGAATTAACGAAAAGGCGCGACGTCCTTCCGGAGTATGAGAAAAGCGGCAGGCAGGATCTAATAGACAATTTGAACGCTGAGATTGGAATATTGCTCGGATATCTGCCGCAGCAGCTGACCATGCCTGAGATCGAGGAGATCGTCAGGCAGGTCATCGCCGAAGTAGGCGCGTCGTCGCCAAGGGATGCCGGTAAGGTGATGCAGGCAGTGATGCCGCGGGTCAAGGGCAGGGCCGACGGCAAGTTGGTGAGCCAGGCCGTGAGGCAGCTATTGGTGTGAGTAAATCTTAGTAACGCGTTAGTAACGCTTTCAAATGATTCAAAATAATAGTGACCAGAAATATATTAATATATTACCTGTGCGCGGAGATGTCTTCGTCCACAGGTAATATTTTTATCTTCCTGCCGGGCCACCAGTTGAGTTCGCCGACCTTGACCGCTATTGCCGGCACCATGAGGCAGCGTATGATGAAGGTGTCGATCAGCAATCCGACAAATGCCGCAAATCCGACTTCTAACATGGGGCGCACCGGCGAAGCCAGCAATGCGCCGAATGTGCCCGCCATGATTATGCCGCACGACGTTATGATACCGCCTGTGCTGGTGAGCGCCCTTGCCATGCTCCCGGTCATGTCGCCGGGGCGGTACTCATCCTTTACCCTGGACATCAGGAATATGTTATAGTCGATGCCGAGGGCTACGAGTACGCAGAAGGCGAAGAATGGCACCGCCCAATGCAGTCCGTCGTAGCCTAAGATATACTTGAATACCAGATTGGATATGCCCATTGTCGACGCGTAGCTTATCAGTATCGTCAGGATCAGGTACACCGGGGCCACCAGGCTCTTCAGGAGGACGGCCAGCACCACGAATATGCCACAGATCACGAATATCATCACGATCGTCAGGTCGCGTGAGGTCATCTGCCGCACGTCGGAGAACGCTGACGTCGCGCCGCCGATCTGGAATTCCGAACCTTCGAGCGGGGAGCCTTTTAATGTGAAGCCTACGGTGTCCTTGAACTGTTCAATCAGGTCGAGGGCCTCATTAGTGTAGGGAGAAATGGACAGGATGGCGTCAAGTACTATGCCCTTACCGTCCGAGGAGATATAATTCTCCATTGCCGCTTTGAGTTCAGGATGCTGTTGCATGGCCTCGGGCGGCAAAAAGAACACGCTGCTGAAGACACCACCTGTATTTCCGGCATCTTCCGTATCTCCGGTATCTTTTGCATCTGCGTTTTGCGTATAATTGCCGGTCATATCCACTATTTCGCCGACGCCGGATTTTACCTTGCCGAGGGCGTCGATGCTGGGGCTGAAGCCGGCGCTTACTTTTGCAAGGCTTTCTGCAGCCGTCTTCAGGTCGTTTCCGGCCTGAGCCTGCGCCTTTCACATAGTATCAAGCCCCGAGCGTATCCGATTCAGCGCGGCCTCCGACGAGGCTATCCCGCCTTTTATGGCCGTCAGCCCGTCTCCGGTCTGTGATATACCTGTCAATGAATCGTTAAGGCCGGCGCTTATGCTGCTTAACGCTAGGTTGATGCTGTCGAGGCTTTCCAGAATGGCCTCCAGAGTGTAATAGGCAGTCTGGATATCCCTGTTCGAGACGATCTCGACTGAGCTTTGCATGGCGTTTTCAAGGCTCGTTATGGAATCGCTGATGGCGAGACCGGTCTGACTGACGCCCTGGTTTGCCTGATCGACGCCGCCTTTGAGCTGTTCGATACCTTGCTTTATCGCATTAATGCCAGCAATCGAGTTTTCCGTGCCGTCCGCGAGGTTTCCCAAGCCGTCGCCCGTCTTGGATATGCCGTCCGAGGCCTGCCGGGTCGCGTCCGACATTTGCGACATCCCGTCTGCGCCCTGGCTTAT
>CAZCKQ010000135.1:0-5166 GCA_964499315.1 uncultured Eubacteriales bacterium
AACAGTGAATGAATCTGCCGGAACGATTTTGGGGAAAACATCAAATTGGTTTGCTGACATGTTAGCTGACATATGTGACATATGGATTCACATCATCTCCTTCTGAACAGAGCCAGCCTTTAGCGCCGCATATGCCGCCTTGGCGTCATACAGCCTGCTGACCAGAAGCGCGGCAGCTCCAATGCCTGAAACAATCACCCAAAAAATCAACACCCCTCCCCAACCGGAAAGGTCCACAATGATTCCGGTGACGGAGGCGGCAAGACCCGCGGCCATATACGAGCAAAAATCCAGGAAGCCCGCGACCGACGAAACTTTGCCGTATTTGGCGAAGCTCATCGGGAAAACCCCGAGCAGCATGGTATTGGCCCCGTACATCATGGCTGAAGACAGACCGAGGAATGCAAGTCCGATTAAAACATTCATACCACCAAGAGTAATCAATCCGCCAATCATAAAGACGCCGGCGACGAACATAACGATAGTCGTGTTTTTTTCACGGTATTTCAGCGTTTTATTGAGCCGGCCCGCCAGCATCATGCCCCCGAAATTCAATACCGGGATGGCTATGATCATGGCGGTCGTAGCCTGGATATCAATTGCGTATCTTTCAATGAAGAACGTCGGCGCCCAGAGGGTGATGCTGTCTTTTACGATACCTTGCGCGAGACATGCTATGGCAACAAACCACAGCTTGCTTTGGTTTATGACATACCTGAAAGAAAAACCTTCGCCCGGACCGGAAATCACTTTAACAGACGGCTCAGTGTCGGCCAGGCTCTCATCAACAGGCTTAAAACCTGCGTCTTCCGGACGGTTCCTCAAATATCTGTACCAAATGAATGAAAATGCCATGATGAATACGCCCGGGATCCAGAATATCCATTTCCAGTTCAATAATCTTAGGATTTGGCCCGACAGCCCCCATGCCAACAGAAAACCTCCTACCATGGAGGTCGATATTCCTATTGCCGCGGAACTCCTCTTCCGGGGTGGAACCCAGAGTGAGACAGTCTTTGCCATCGGCCCCCACAGCATGGACTGAAAAAAGCCATTTATCGCCCACAGCACGCACATAACGAGCAAGCTCGCGGAAAATCCGAATAGGATATTGGCAAGGGCCGTCATGAAAAGTCCGATGAATATGTATAACCTGCTTGATACTTTGTCCCCGACGTAGCCGTTTATAAGCTGCCCGATTCCGTATATCCAGAAGAACAGGCTGCCGATGATACCGATCTGGGTCTTGCTGACATTCAGGAAGTCCTGCAAATCAGGGATCGCAACCGAAAGGTTCACCCTGCCGAAATATATGCACGCATAGGCGCACCAGCACAATATCAGAACCCTGATTTGCCAGCTTCTAAAGTCATTTGTACCCTTATCCACCATCACACCTTTACTCGAATACCACCGTCTATTCGAATACCACCATCTGATGTCCGTTTATCTCAGGGACCTCTATATTTGTGTAACCATCGGCGTATGAGAATGCAAGGTCTTTCCGTTGCGGTGCAAGATAGACCTTTGCCGGTTTTTTATCAGTCCTGACCGAGATCTTTGAATTAAACAACGGTATCTTGTCTTCGATGGTGTCGAGGGCTTTGCATCTCCTATGCGGGATATAATGGAGCAGATGCAGAATATATCTGCCATTCTGGCCATCCTGGCCAACCTGGCCTTCGCGGCCTTTCTGGCTCCTCAGCGTCACTTCGGCAGTCGACGGCAGGCTATCCGCGATGATTCTCGGCTTGTCGAGCAGCAGCTTTACGCACTGCATGACTATATCCTTGTAAACCTTATTGCCGTTCAACGCATAATCCGTGAAGAGCGGATTTGCGATATATATCGTATTGCCATTCTTATTCTTGACGATGCAGGGCTTCTCCGTCACTCCGGCGGGAGGCGTCTGCTGGTGCGAACAGAAATGGTCGTACGCCCTGTTGAAATAAGGATCGACGACATAAGCCAATACCGTGCTGCCCGGAAGGGCTTTCACCACTTCACCCTGCTCGTACATGACATAGTCCATGGGGAGTATGTCCTTGAAATTCTCCGGCGTTATCCTTACATATCTCGGGCAGAATTCGTCTTCCGACACATACTCTACACCGAAATCCTTCAGCGCGAATTCTTTACTGTTTTTGGCGCAGCCGCCTGCCATGCCGCCGGGCTTGAGGCCCGACTTACCGGTGAGCAGCACCTTGCCGCCCTGTTTCAGGTATTTCGAAATATTATCGGCAACGTTATCGGGCAGCTCGACTTTGTCAGGGATTATCAAAAGGTCATAATTATCAATATCGCTGGTATAGTCGATCACATCATACAGCTGGTGCGATTCCGTAAGCATCCTGTATACGCCTTCATCGACGGTCATTCCAACTTGTGTCTGTGTGACCCTTGTGCCGGTATTTACTTCGATGGTAAACCTGGCCTCAGAGGCCTTTGCGCTGGCATATACGCCTATCTGAGAAACCTTTCTGGATTTACTGCACCATTCTTCTTTGTCTTTGATCTGCCCGAATACCTGACCGATCCTGGTGTAGACCGATTTGTCGATCTTGCCCGAGGGGTGCAACTGATCCCCGACGCAGCACTTTGCGCCGTTTGATATGGCTCTGAAACATTCGTATTCAAGTGCCGCAATATTCCTCAGCGACCCGAAATCAGCCCATGATTTATGGAATTTGCCGTTCATCATAGCCAATTCCTGATCATATTTGTTCATATAATTGACAAGGACCGGAAAGTGCGAGTATCCCCATGCAGGAGACGGCAGCGATTCAATATCCACGAAGGACATATTGTTTCTTCTGTTAACGGAAGAATATTTCTCGTCGTCGATCAGGTCAAATTCGGCGGGGAACCCGTTGAAATATACTTCGAGTCCCGGATCGATGCCAATCAGATACTCATACATCTCTTTCATGAACTTTATCTGGACCAGCCTGTCGTGCCTCACAACATCTTGCTCCGAGGCCGGATCAAGGCCCATTTGGCGCATTTCAGCCATACATGACTTACATATGCATTTAGCTGTAAGAATGATGTCTATCCAATACCCGTCCGGTTTGTACAGGTCGTAGATTTCCCTGAATTCTTTTTTGAGATATTCCTTATGCTCTTTATTATTCGAGCAAAGCCAGCGCCATTGAGCCGAATAAGGATTCTTCACGCCGAGTATCCCGTCCATGCTGACCTGCATCCACTCCGGATGACGGTCGCACCAGTCCTCATTCCATACCACCGTTGTATATGCGCATGCCCTTATGCCTTCGCGCCGGCAAGCCTTCATCTGCTCGCCGAAAAGATCGAAGTTCAGCCCGGGGTGCATCGTGCCTATTTTTGTCGGATAATAATACATCCCGTGATGACATTTGGCAAAAAGGTTGATTGAATTTACATTTGCGTCCTTGAGTGTCTTTATGAATTCATCGGCATTGAATCCTGTGCCCACGCCTTTTATCAAAGGCGAGGTGTGAAAATCCATATGTATCTGCCTGAACGGCAATTCTTTCATGGGTTTTTTCGTGGTCTGTTTCTGCTTCTGCATAGTCTGATCATAGCCCCTTCCCGAGATAGATATTGTAATGAAAACATCGTATGATATCCCGAACATCTTGATATCCCGATATAAAATATATTATCACAGGAAATCAGAGCAAGCCATACGCTACCCGAATATTTTTATCTTCTTGCTATGATGCTGTTTGCGGCATGTTTGTGGCATATCCCGCCATGTCAGCATACCGCTAACACGTGCCAACGTAAATAAACGGCTATTTAAAGGGAATCCACACAATGGTTAAAATCTCATTAGTTCGCATCACCTCTTAATGAGTACCTGTTTATAACGTATATTCCATGAAAATACCTTTCGAAAATGTTTACTTCTACAATGAACAAAATGGAAAAACGTTTACTCCTACGATGCACACATGCTTTTATTGCATTTTAGCTTATAAAGAAATATTAGCCTTGCCATCATCCTAATATTGAATATTCCATCTCTATTCGAAGCTTGATAGGCATCTTTCATACGCTTATTATACTATTATCTACACCTTTACCTCAAAACCTAAATCAATATCGCAGGCGGGGATTCCGCCGCGCATTCCCCAATTTTGCATCGGGTCCTCCTCTAAAAGTATAAGCACGTCATCAGGTTTAATTCCCAAAGCGCTCAGATTATCAACAATCAATCTGAACAATAGCCGTTTTGCCTCTAACGTACGTCCTTCGAAGACTGCAATCTCGATATACACATACTGCTTGCTCTTTCCGGGAGGAAGGATATAGTTCTCCTCTTTGTATTCATCAAATCTGATGTTATTGTCGTCGTCCGGAATCTTGAACGATTTGACCAATGCCTCATGAACAACTTCTGCGATTTTGTACTTTTCGTCTTTTGTCCTTCCCTCGATCATATTGATCTTCACCATCGGCATAAAAAATCCTCCCTATAAAATATTCTAACATTTCACTATACTGCTTCCATTAAAACTAAAATATCTCCTCACTTACTACTTTCCGTTTATTCACAACCGTATCTGATCAGAGAAATCAGCGCAAAAAACTGTAATAGCCTTTCCGCCGATATGCACCCTATTTACGTTAACATGCACTTTGAGTGTTCCACCCCTCTTCGAGGCTTGATAGGCAATCAATTCATCCTTTCCCAGACGCTTTGCCCAAAAAGGTCCAAGACAGCAATGCGCTGATCCGGTTACCGGATCTTCAGGTATACCTGCGCCGGGAGCAAAGAATCTGGAAACAAAATCATATTCTGGATTTGATGAACGGCTTGTAACAATAACGCCTCTGGTATCCAACTTCTTGATGATTTCAAGGTCCGGTTCGAGTATTCTTATGATATCTTCGTTATCAACCTCGACAATATAGTCCATTCTATTACGACCGGCATACAAAATCGGCACATTGAGAGCCTTTTTCAGCCCTTCGGGGATATCTGTCTGAATATCCTCTTCTGAAGGAAAATCAAGTATTATATATTGCCCATCTTTTTTTGCCGAGAGCCTTCCACTTCTTGTGAAGAACATGGCTTCGGTATCAGCCTTTAGAATGTTTGCCTCCCATAAGATATGGGCACTGGCAAGAGTAGCATGCCCGCACAGGTCAACCTCTACTTCAGGAGTAAACCATCTT
>CAZCKQ010000136.1:0-5161 GCA_964499315.1 uncultured Eubacteriales bacterium
CCTTCTGGCTCGAAGAGAACTCCGCCGTTTACTGGATATACAGCAAGATCATAATCGTGTTCGGGGTGTTTCTTCCGGTAGAATTACTGCCGGCATGGCTGCAGAAGATATCGCTTATGCTGCCGTTTTCCTATATAACTTACGGGCCTGCGAAGCTCGTTGTGGATTACTCTCCGGGCAATGCCCTCCGCATAATTGAAATGCAAGCCGCTTATTTGGCTTTATTCATAATAGCCGCGTTCTTTATATTCAGAAAGGGGGTGAAGAAGATCAATGCCAACGGAGGTTAAAAAGCACCTTCGGCTTATTTGGCTGTACTTCAAGCTGAATCTGTCGGCATCGATGGAATACAGAACAAGTTTCCTCATTCAGGTATTCGGTATGATGCTCAACAATCTTACGTTTATCTTTTTCTGGTGGATCGTCTTTGGAAAAGTGACGGCCATAGGCGGATATGGGATGAAGGACGTAATGTTCATATGGGCGCTGGCTTCATCGTCGTTCGGGTTCATGTTCATTGTCTTCGGCAATATATCCAATGTGACCAACACGATCATAAACGGCGAACTTGACACATATCTGCTGCAACCCAAAGATGTATATATAAACCTGCTCTGTTCGCGAACCGTTATCTCTGCTTGGGGTGACTTCATTTACGGGGTTGTCCTGTTCATCATAGCCTATGGATTCGATCCTCTGCGGCTGCTTATGTTTTTAGGATTCGCTGTCTTCGGTGGTCTTCTTGAGGGCAGCATTCTCGCGGCTGCCGGTACTCTCACGTTCTTCATCGGTAACGCATCGGCGATAAGCAGGATGGTAACCGAGTTCATGATAAGCTTCTCGATTTACCCTGAAAGCATATTCAGGAACAGCATAAGATGGGTTTTTTATTCAATTGTCCCGGCGGGTTTTGTGGTATTCATACCTTTAAAAATATTTAAAGCTTTTAATGACGCAGGTCTCTTATTATTGTGCATACTTATTGCCGTCGACGCTGCCTATATTCTGCTTGCTTACCTGCTATTCCGCAAAGGTTTGAAGCGTTACGAATCGGGCAACCTGGTTACAACAAAATTATGATGCTTTCAATTAACTTTGCAAATAGCCTTTCTATAAAGTAATATTGAAATTGAGGTTTTACCCTAAAATGATCAGAAACGATACAAGGTATGAGATAAAAAACGATATCAGGTTCCTGAAGTTCGGGGTATTCGACAGCTATCAAAACGAAATGCTTGCGGTTTTCAGCACAAGGACCGGCGGTATCAGCCAAGGGCATTTTAGTTCGTTGAATCTGAGTTTTACTGTCGGTGATAAGAGGGAAAATGTCATCGGGAACTATAGATTATTCTGTGAAGCTATTGGGATCGACTTTGAAAAACTTGTCTTTTCAGCTCAGCAGCATCACGATAATATAAGAATTGTAACAGAAGACGATATTGGCAAAGGGATCACAAAAGATATGGATTACAGGGATATCGACGGATTGATAACCAATATTCCGGGTATTTCTATCGTGACATCACATGCCGACTGCGCATCGATATTCATGTACGATCCCTGTAATAAAGTGATCGGATTGGCGCATGCAGGCTGGAGAGGCACTGTTTTGGAGATAACGGGAAAAATGACCGATACATTCGCGAAATGCTTTGGCACCGATCCGCGGATGCTGCTGGCGGCCATCGGGCCTGCCATATGCGGCGACTGTTACCAGGTCGATCAAAGTGTATACGACGAGTTTATGAAAATGAGCGTAGATACCGGTGAGTATATAAAGAAAAGAGAAGATGACGGTAAATGCAAGTACTACCCTGATATAACGCTGATCAATAGAAGGCTGCTCATCGAGAGCGGAGTAAAACCGGATAATATTACGATTTCGGGTATCTGCACAATGCAAAATCAGGATATTTTATTTTCACATAGAGGCCAGAAAGGTAAAAGAGGCGGTAATGCGGCAATAATGCAATTAACTGGACTTTAGCATACAGTCGAAGTAAAATATAATTTGTGAAGAACAAAACTGTAAAATGGATAGCCTTGATAACTGCTATAGCCTTTTTGCTGACATCGATAGGTTTGATTGGTTTTTCTATTTTTTCTCGCTGAATTTTGGACGAATATGGTTTCGCAAGAATTGTAACAATAATAAAAATCTGCAGTTTTCTAAACAGGAGTGAGCATGATGGGGAAGCTTTCGGGCGCATACGTCTATCCGCATCCGCCGGTAATCATACCGGAAGTCGGCAGGGGCAGCCAAACCGGCGCAGAACAGACTATCTCTGCCGCAGTAAGGGCGGCAAAGGATATCGCAATTGAGAAGCCGTCGACTATCGTTATCATTACGCCTCATGGACCGGTTTTTCAGGATTTCATTTATATTTCCGATTCAATTCCGCATATCGGCAATTTAGGGAAGTTCGGCGCTCCCGGTATAAAATTTGATATCCCGAACAATCCCGATTTGATGAATAGCATAATCAATATTGCCAGACGGGAAGAAATACCCTGCGGAGGCTTGAACAACGCCCTGTTGAGTAATTATGGCATACCGAAGGAGCTTGATCACGGGGCTGCCGTACCGCTGTATTTTGTCAGAAAGGAATATGACGCTTTTAAACTCATCACCATATCGATAGCAGGATTGCCATACCGGCAATTATACAGATTCGGCATGTGTATTGCCGAGGCGATAGAAACATCCGATGATAATGTCGTTATCATCGCAAGCGGTGACCTTTCGCACAGGCTTACCCAAAACGCGCCCTACGGATACAACAAGCGGGGGAAGGAGTTCGACGATCTGGTCATCCGAAGTTTCAGGCAAATCGATGTCAACGGCCTTTTGAGCGTTGACGAAGACCTATCGGAAAACGCGGGTGAATGCGGCCTCCGTTCATTTATCATCATGTTCGGAGCTCTTGACGGAATGGCCGTGGAATCGGACGTTTATTCGTACGAAGGGCCTTTCGGCGTCGGATACTCGGTTGCGCGGTTTGCTGTCAAAGGTAAAGATGACGGGCGGAAGCTGTTCGACTCGATTAATGAAAGAAATTCGGCCTATATCAAACAAATCAGGCAGAATGAAGATGCTTACGTATCTTTGGCAAGGAAGACTCTAGAAACCTATGTTAAAGAACGCAAAATAATCGACGCGCCAGACGGCCTGCCTGAAGAAATGCTTAAAAACAAGGCCGGGGTCTTCGTATCCATAAAAAAGGAAGGGCATTTGCGCGGATGTATAGGTACGACATCTGCCACCAGGAAAAACATCGCCGAGGAAATAATCCGGAATGCCATAAGTTCAGGTACCAGGGATCCGCGGTTCTACCCGGTCGAGATCGGCGAGCTGGACAATCTTGTTTATTCGGTGGATGTCCTTAACGAAGCCGAACCTATCAAATCGATAAAAGAACTGGATGTTAAAAAGTACGGCGTGATTGTCAGGGCAGGGTCGCGTTCCGGTCTTCTGCTGCCTGATCTTGATGGGGTCGACACACCCGAAAAACAGGTATCAATTGCCCTGCAGAAAGCAGGGATACGGCCTGATGAGAAATATTCAATGGAGAGGTTTGAAGTAATAAGGCATAGATAATGTCATGGCTGAAAAGACATATAAAGAAGCTTCATATTACGAAAAGACCGGCGGTAAGCACGGAGGTATGCATGGCAAGGAAGGGCATGTCCATTGCCTGCTTTGCCCGCAGGATTGCTTCATAAAGCCGGATGCCGCCGGTGCGTGCGGAGCGCGCAAAAATATCGGAGGCAAGTTGTATTCCCTCAACTATGGCAGGATTACATCCCTCTCTCTCGATCCGATAGAGAAAAAGCCGCTGAACAGATTCTTCCCGGGTTCATACATCCTGTCCGCAGGATCATTCGGCTGTAATCTCAGATGCTCCTTCTGCCAGAACTGGTCCATATCCCAGGTGTCGGAGAGCAACCCCGACACAATGGGGATAACGTCAGAAATCCTTGTGCAAAAGGCAGTTGAATTAAAAGACAAAGGCAATATCGGAATAGCCTATACCTATAATGAACCTTTCATCTGGTTTGAGTTTGTCCTTGAGTCAGCCATATCGGCAAAAAGGGAAGGCCTGCGTAATGTGCTGGTGACCAACGGTTTCGTGAATCACAAACCCCTCGCGGAGATAATACCTTTCATCGACGCGATGAATATCGATGTGAAATCTTTTTCCGATGATTTTTATCGGAAGATTTGCAGCGGAAGGCTCGAGCATGTAATGAGAACAGTCGGGGAGGCCGCCTCCAAATGCCATGTGGAAGTCACCACGCTTGTAATACCGGACTTGAATGATTCCATTGATGAGATTGACAGATTGGCAAAATGGCTGTCATCCGTATCTCCGGACATACCGCTTCATTTATCAAGGTATTTCCCTAATTTCAAGCTCATGGACAAACCACCTACAAGTCTTATAACGCTCAAAAAGGCATACGCAAAAGCGCGGGAGCATCTAAAATATGTTTATCTTGGCAATATATAATAATATTTTTATTTCAAAAAATGTATTAAAAAACCTTACATATGAACTCAAAACAAGGTATAATTCAAAATAAAGCGAGTTAATTGGCAGAAGGTGTGAAGCTCTTTGGATTTGTTTAGAAATATAAACATTAACGACTTGATCAGGGATTTTTTCGGGTATGTCGGATTCAGGGACCCCTTATCAGTCATACGCGCCATTGTTGACATAGGTCTGGTTACATATATTGTTTATAAGATCATAGTGCTTGTCAGGGATACAAGGGCATGGCAATTGATAAAAGGCCTGATTTTCATACTAATTGTTGCCGAGCTCAGCAGCCTGCTCGGACTTAAAACTATTTCATACATATTGAGCGGCACGCTGTCTGTGTTTTTGTTCGCGCTTGTCGTACTATTCCAGCCGGAATTGAGACGCGGTCTTGAGCAGATAGGAAGGAGCAGGTTCCGTAAACTGTTCAGTTTTGAGGACGAGAATATCCGTATCAAAGTTACGACTGTTATCGAGGAATTGATAAAGGCGTGCACAGAGCTGTCAAAAAGTTATATAGGTGCTCTGATAGTGATTGAAGGGGATACCAGGATAGGCGAAGTTATCAATACCGGGACCCAGATCAATTCCAATATATCATCAGAGCTGTTAATAAATAT
>CAZCKQ010000137.1:0-2531 GCA_964499315.1 uncultured Eubacteriales bacterium
TGCCGGCAAGTGATTCCTGCACACCTTTCATGAGCTTGAAGGCCTGCGAGCCTGTCAACCAAAAATCCCCCGGATTTTGGTTGTTGTCTATGTGGATTTTTATATACGGGAAAAGCTCGGGGGCGTATTGCACCTCATCAATAAATATAGGCGGCTTATGGATCTGGAAAAACATTTTAGGATCTCTTTTGGCCATTTCCCTTTCTGTTAAATCGTCAAGAGTGACGTATCCACGCTTTTTACCGGCATCTTCTTTTTTTATTTCTTCTTTCATCAGTTGTTTGAGCATCGTTGTCTTGCCGACTTGCCGCGGACCTGTAACCAGTATTGCAGGGAACTGTGCCGACAATCTCCTGAAGGTCTCTTCCATTGCTCTTGTAATATATTTCATTTCATCTTACTCCTGCGGCTATAATTAGACACAGCTATATTTTAGCCGCAATTCTTGTTGCTTGTCAAGACATTTCCCTCTTGAGGAATTATTCGCAGTGAACACTCAATGCCTCAGCGGACGCAGGTTCCGTCACGACATGGTCATGTCCATGCTCACGTCCATGCTCATGCTCGTGCTCGTGCTCGCGCTCAAGCCCGCGCTCAAGCCCGCGTTTGCGAATCCGGCGCCGCGCGTAGAAGAAGATGCCCACCTGGCCGATTCCCGCCAGGCCCCAGGTAATTGGGTAGCAGGCAAAGAGCATGATCACCGTGGGATACCAGGTAAAGAATGTCGCCAGCCATACGATCCGCATGAGGCAGGCGCCTACCAGCGTACAGATCATGGGCGATATGGAATAACCCATTGCCCGGGTCAGACCCGGGAATACGTTCATCGTGCCGCAGGTGAAGAATGCGGCCATCATGACTGTCAGGCGCAGCATACCCAGTTCGATGACCTCCGGCTCGGACGTGTAGATACCGAGCAGCGGCCTTCCAAAAAGCAGTGCCGCGCCGCCCATGAGGATCCAGGAGGCAAAGATCAATACTGTGCACACCTTGGCAACGGTGTCTATCCGGGCATACTTTTTAGCGCCCATATTCTGCCCGGTAAAGGTGATGGCCGCGTTGTAATAGCCGTTCATTGAAGTGCCGACAAAGCCTTCCACGTTGCTTGAAGCGGAACTGGCCGCCACCATGGTGGAACCGAATGAATTGACTGCCGATTGGATCATCACATTGGAAATGGAGAACAGCGTGCCCTGCAAACCGGCAGGCAGTCCGATCCTCACGATGCTCTTGAGCTTTTGCCAATCAATGCGCATCTGCCGGGGTATGAAACGTATGGCTCCCTCACTCCTGAACAGGCAAACCATGATCAGCGCCATCGAGAGATATTGGGAAATCACCGTAGCCCATGCCACGCCTGCAACGCTCATATGCAGCGCTATCACAAAGAACAGGTTGAATAACACATTCACAAGACCGGCAATAACGAGGTAGTACATCGGGCGGCGCCTGTCGCCTACAGACCGTAAAACGGCTGCAGCAAAGTTGTATACCATGCCGGCGGGCATGCCGATGAAATAGATCTTCATATACAGCGCCGACAGCTCAAAGATGTCCTCAGGGGTGCCCATAATTTTCAACAAAGGCTCACAAAGGGCGATGCCTGCAACCATGACAACCAGCCCGCCAACGATGCTTATGGCTAAGGAAGTGTGGACCGAACGGCTCACGGCGGCCGGCTGGCCTGCGCCGTAGTCCTGGGCTACGATGACGCTGGTACCTGCCGTCAATCCCATCAATAAGTTGATGATGAGGTTGATGAGCGGGCCTGTGGCACCCACCGCGGCCAGCGCTCTGCTGCCTGAAAAATGCCCGACGACTGCCATATCGGCAGAATTGAACAGCAGCTGCAGGATATTCATCGCTATAATGGGCAACGAAAAGAGAAATATTTTATTAAACAACGGACCGCTGCACATGTCACGGTCCCGTGGAATCATAAGGGCAGTCGCTTCCTTTACATCATTTGTGTAATATGCTTATACCTCGGCTCTTACCTCGATACTTTATTCTTCTACAGGTTCAAAATCGTCCTTTGCAGCAGAGCAAACCGGACATTGCCAATCATCCGGCAAGTCTTCAAATGCCGTTCCGGGCGCGATACCGCCATCCGGGTCTCCGAGCTCGGGATCATAGATATATCCGCAGGGGATGCATCTGTATTTTTTCATATCGTCTCCTCAATTTTCATTTGGTTTGATTATAGCACATTTTGCGCCGCAAGTACTTAAGTATCTCCCAGACAAACGATATATCTGGGTTGAATGGTCCTGATCTGTCTTTCGAGAAAAGGTTTGCTGAATGATCTTGCCTTTTGTTTATCATAGCTTCGAAGAGGCCTGCATTTTAACAGATAGGTTAAATAAACGTCGTCGGCCCTCGTTCCGCAGACATACTGCTTTCCCTCGTTGTCTTCACGAGCCCCCGGATTATCCAAAATAATGATGACAGGGGCCTTAGGGTTTCCTTCCCCCCAGATGATACGGGATTTGGGCGTGCATACTTCGCATTCCATATAATTTGCGGCGTCC
>CAZCKQ010000137.1:2631-5146 GCA_964499315.1 uncultured Eubacteriales bacterium
GATGATACGGGATTTGGGCGTGCATACTTCGCATTCCATATAATTTGCGGCGTCCAAAGGCATTTTATCTTCAGGCCACACCTCCGGTGTAAAATTCAGGTCCACAATATTTTAAAATCCCCCGGTAGCCCTGAAATAATTCTCAAGCGAATCAAGATCGGTTCCAATCCCACTTATCAGAGCGCTTTCATTGCAGATGATGCCGCCATCATCCTGGATGAAGGATTTCCTGAAAAAATAATCGCCCAAATCCCGCACAGCAAGTTCTTTACTACCAAAGCGCCATGTGGATTGCTCTGTCACCTTTCCGATTACAAAGATACCTTCATCACCGATTTCAGAAGCAGCCAGCGTTTCATCCATCGGGAATTGCCCTGACGGTTCCACATTCGTATAGCTGCGCGCACCTGCAATCCTAACCGATCGTGTATCGACGTTACCGTTAAGAACGCTGCCGACCTCAACAGTGAAGACCGTGATGTAATACGTTGTATCCCCGCTGTCAGCCCGAATGCATGAAATGTCCTTTACAGTGCCCCTTATAACACAGCTGTCCCGCAAGACCTTCATGAGGTCGTCTATTGTCATACCGGGATCTTCTTCGTTATTATCGGGGGTAATTACGGGATTATCCACGTAGTATGCCGTTAATCCGGAATCCGAATTTGGAAGCGCAATTTTCTTGCTGCCGATAATAGAATAATTGTGTATTGACGCACTCTTCGGAATCCTCGCGATTTCCGAGTATGTTGTTTGCGATTGTAAAACAGTATGCGCCATACGTCTGTTGAGAGTTACTGATTGCGGCTTCGCTCCGGCTCCAGTACAATTCGATGATCTCCGAATCGTCCATTTTGCCCGCCTCCCTCCGGCGAAAGGACTTCATCTATAAAGACAGGAAAATCTTGAAAAGGTTACTCCATAGTAGACATCATTTGGCATCATTTAATCTCTTTAAATATACCGTCCATCTTGTCAAGCGCTTCCCCGATATCATCCAGGGTGTGCTGCGTGCTGAATCCACAATGGCTGGGTACCGGCCCCCTGCCGGGGTCCACAAAATACAGGCCTTTGTCCAATGCCTTCTTTACAAAGGCGCGATGGCGCGCAAGGTCATATTGAGCTTTTACGCTGCGCCAGTTCAGATCGGTCTCTGGGTCTTCAATTCCGAAAAACATGGCAAAACGGGCGCCTTGGCCGCGGCAATGCCCCTTGATCCCATGTTTGGCAAAAAGCCGGTCAATTCCGGTATATAAGGCGTCGGCTTTTTTATCGATGTCATCATAGAAGCCGGGTTCCGACGCCATCTTAAAGCATTCGTTCGAGGCCAGAACAGGCATCAGCGCGCCGGTATAGGTACCGCTCATGCCCACCTTTCCGATGGGCGCCAGGCAATCCATTACCTTTTTTCTGCCGCAAAGGGCCGCAATGGGAAAAGTACCGCCGATAGCCTTCGCAAATGTCGCCAGATCCGGAATCACTCCGTAATATGCCTGCGCAGTCCCCGGTCTAAGCCGCAGGCCGCTGATGACCTCGTCGAATATCAGGACGATATCTTCCTTATCGCAAAAAGCGCGGACTTCCTCAAGATATTTCTTTCGCGCAGGATAGCAGCCGCAATTAAAGCTTATGGGTTCCATGATGATGCAGGCCACCTGACCGCGATACCGTGCGCAGATACGTTCCAACGCTTCGAAATCATTGAACTCCACGTTTTTGACCACGCTGCGGAAGCACTCGGGCACGCCCGCGGTATCAGGTAAGGTTTGTACTTCGCCTTCATCATCCATCGATCCCTGGTCGTTATGGTTGTACCATATCAATTCATGCATGCCGTGAAAATGGCCTTCCATCCGAATGCACAGATCGCGGCCGGTATAGCCCCGGGCAAGCCGGATGGCGGCCTGCGTCACTTCAGTGCCGGTGTTGCCGAAGCGGATCCTCTCGGCGCAGGGGATAAATGACTGCATCCGCTTTGCCAGCTCTACGTGCGTTTGGCTGTTATAATTCATGAAAGCGCCCCGGGAAATCGCTTCCTGCGCCGCCGCCATGAGGCGGGGATGGTTGTACCCAAAAAGAGCGGCGCCTGCGGAGTTGTGGAAATCCAAATACTCATTCCCATCCACATCATACAAACGGCTCCCATCAGCACGATCCAGGTATAACGTGGCGCCCAGCAATCCGTGGTATCTGTTGGCGGCGTCCACACCGCCGACAAAATAGTTTTGAGCCTCCCTAAACAGTTCGCTGCCTTTTGTCATATCACGACTACCTTTTTTCATATCAGGTCACCTCTCATCACATTACATTACATCACATCAGATCACTTCAGTTATAGTAAGATCATTAATATCGTCTAAAGGAAAGATAGGGCGCCGGCATTTTTTATAGGGAAGTGACTTCAGGTCACGGGTAGAGTAGCCGGGCGTGTCAACATACATCCAGGAGCCCATGATGCCTGCGTAGCACGACATGAAGGAGTGCGTGGCCTTCATGCAGATCACCCCCATATCTG
>CAZCKQ010000138.1:0-5096 GCA_964499315.1 uncultured Eubacteriales bacterium
TCATTCAAAATCTGAGCGAAAACGTGTGGCGAGATTGTGTTGCTATAGAACTCTGCCACTTGCTCCAACGTCGTTATGTCTAAAATCTGAAAACTGCTATTATCGCCGGTTTCACCCACACCTTCAGCGCAGTCCACGCCAATGATATATTCGTGGCCTTCTTCGGGTTTTTTCCAGGTCCAAAGGGCACCTTCATCCCATTCATTTTTTCGTTCGGCCCCTAAGTTTCGCCATTTTTCAAAACTCTGCCAACGAGGGATGTTGTTTCTTGTATGATCGCTCAGGGCGAGCAGCACAGCGGAATTGATCCAGGTAGCTCCCGAACCCAGGAACGATCTTTCAACTTCTTGCTTCCAAGGAATCAGAGATTCTCGACAGGTTATTTGATGTGGCATGGGAGTTCAATGGCATAGGCGAAAACTCAGCAAAGGCCGCATTAAAAAACTCCGGTACCAGCCAGAGCTAAGATTTATATTTAGCCTTGCGAGGGAGCTTGGCATGACCGTCGGCGAGATGCTGCAGAAGATGTCGAGCGATGAACTTAGTTACTGGAAGGCTTACTCTGCGCTGGAGCACGAAGAGGTTGAGTGGGAGAAGAAAAAAGTAAGACCGAAAGGGAGATAAATGCCGCGAGTCTACGTTGAGGTCGATGGACTGGATGAGCTGATAAAAGAATTTAAGGCTATGCCGAAGAGGGGCAAGGCGAGGCTTGCTGGCGCCGTCAATAAAGGCGCTGGAAAGCTGGCGCCGAAAATAAGGCAGGCTACACCGGTCGGGACTGAGGACGGCAAGCATCTTAGGGACAATATCAAGGTTCGGAAAGCCAAAGGGAAAACAGCGAAGGCCACGGCTGAGGTCTATATCAGCGGCAAGAGCACCGATTACGGATTCCACGTGGAAACAGGACATCTGACCAAAGGCGGCAGACACATACCGGCAAAACCGTTTATGCGGAACACGACCGATGCAAACGCCGAGGAAATAGCCACGATCGTTGCAGAAGAAATACTTGATGGGGTGGGCGTGTAATGGCGACTAAGGGCAGGATAAGAACCGTCAATGTAGCGGTAAAAGCGAACATATCCGACTTTGAAAAGTCCATGCGGACTGCGTCGAAAAAGATGCAGGACTGGGGCAAAAGCCTGAAATCAATCGGCGACAGCATGACAAGATACGTTACGCTGCCGATCGTTGCGGGAATCACGGCTTTGACGGCAGCCATAAATAAAGCTGGTACATTTGCTGACGATCTTATCACGATGTCAGCTGCAACAGGCATCAGCGTCGAGAAGCTACAGGAATTGCAATACGTCGCCTCGCAGACCGGGGCATCTTATGAGGCATTGACGTCGGCCACCGCGAAGTTCACCCGCTCGATAAATGAAGGTTTAAACAGTGAGAGCGATATCGCAAAGGTCCTTGATATCATCGGCATTAAGGCTCAGGATGTCATCAAGAGCGGCAGACCGATGAATGAGGTTTTATTTGAAACCATCAAGCGGATAGGCGCCTTAAAAGATGTCAACATGCAGGATATCATATCCAGCGAGTTATTCGGGCGGTCGTTTCAAGACTTGCTCCCGTGGATCCGGACAACCGGAGAGGAATATGAATCTCTGGTAAAACGGGCAAGGGATGTGAAACTTGTAAAATCCAGCGACGATATTGCAAAGCTCGATGCCATGGGTGACAAGCTGGCTGAGATAAAAACGATATTGCAGTACCGCGGCATGACATTTCTTGAAAATAATATGCCTACTATCTTAAAGCTGACAGATACATTTGAGCAGAAAGTACTTCCTTTGCTTGAAAAGTTTTTCAACTGGATCGGGAAGGTTTCTGACCAGTTTAATAAATTGAATCCAGGTATGCAGGACGCCATATTAAAAATCGGCGGCATTGCGATAGCTTTGGGTCCCGTGATATCCGGTTTCGGTGGGATACTCGATATCGGCGGTAAGATACTCGGCAAGGGCGGCCTTGCGGGCCTGCTCGGTCTTGTAGGGAGTCCGGGCGGGGCGGCTATTGCTACCGCAGCAGCCTCATTATTTGCAATCAACGGCCTAATCGAAAAGTATAAACAGCACATTAACGATTTGTCCGGCGAAAGCAAAAAGGTCGACACCACACTCCATCCAATGAACCCGTGGATGGACGCTATGAAAAATGGGCCGTCGAAAACAATAGATTTAGGCAAGATACCCCCCATCACTACTGACGACAGTTTCAAAAAAGAAATGGAAGACTACGGCAAGTGGATGGACTCGATTGCGGCTAAGTGGAATAAATACGTTTCCAGCGCAGACAAAGCGGCATCTAAAACCGATGAACTGAAAAACTCCATCAAGCAGTTCGTTGACGCACTTAAATCACAGACACGCGCATTTGCTGATTTTACAGGTCTATTCGATAAGTTCGAGCGCGTTTCAATAAGCGGTGAGCGGCTGCTAAACCGCCTCAAGGCGCAGGTCAAGGCCATGACCGAATGGCGTGGTGCGCTGGCTACGCTTGAGAAGCGCGGCGTAAGCAAAGACTTCCTCGCCGATCTGCGTGCGATGGGGCCGTCGGCCGTAGATAGCATAATGGCGCTCTCGAAAATGACCGACGCGCAGCTGAAGCAGTATACGGGATTTTACAATCAGAAATATTCCATAGCTGGCTCCGAGGCGACAAAGCAGATGCTATACGAAAGAGGCCTTGAAACGCGCATAGACAAACAGATTAATATTTACATGAACGGAACGAAGGTAGTCACCGATCAAAACCTGGTCGATTCACTTGTGAAGAAATTACGGCTTGCGGGCGTGAAGGTGTAATATGGCTTTTACCATTGAAATCGGCGGCATAGATAAAACATCAATAATGAAGTGCGAATCACTTCGGGTGACACGCCGCGCAGACCACCGGCATGATTGCAGCCTGACTGTCAGCACGACCGCGGCAAGCTATATTCCGGATGTCGGCGTAGACCTAAAAATCAAACAGGACGGCAGCGTCATATTCGGCGGTATTATCCAGACCGTTACCATGCGCCGCCCGGGTGTGGGCACTGCCACAAGCACGACTATTCTTATTGACATCACGTCTGACGGGTACAACAGCATCCCGCAGCGCAGGACAATAAACACATCCGTTGACAATAAAACTGCCGAGGAAATAATCGATTCGTGCCTTGTCCATCTGGCAGGCGAGGGGATAACCAAAGGTACGGTCGATACCGGAGCAACATTTATCGAGTACGACGCTGTATGCAAATCGATATTTGAGATCTTAAATGATATGGCCGAGGCCTCCGGGTACAAATGGTACATCGACGACAATAAGGCTCTGCAATTCTATCAGGAGGACGCGATTGCCGCCGCCGAACATACAATCGTCATCGGCGGGGCGTTTACAGACTACCAGATAACTGCGGTCGAAAAAACACTCGACGAGTATGCCAATAAAATCTTCCTCCGCGGCGACATCGGTGACGACGGGCTTATAGTGACCGAGATTGCGCAGGATGCTACAGAGCAGGCGGCAAGACAGACTATCGAGGGCGGCGCAGGCGCGTCATCCGGCGTATACGGCCTTGTCATTAACGATAACAACATAGACAACGATACCGACGCGGCGGCGTCAGCGGCAAATGAACTTAAGAAGCGTTGTCGCATACCAATGAAAATAACCTTTACATCTTGGACGCTTGATTGGACGGCAGGAAAGAAGCTGACCGTCAACCTTCCGATCTTCGGCATATCATCCGATGCTTATTTTTTGGTAGAGGAAGTCACCATAGAGGACATTGACGGCAAAAATCTGATGGCGACCATAACAGCGACACAGCGGAATAACGACGATTTTTCGACGCAGCGGACACAATCTGGGGTGGACTATTTCGCCAAACTCGCGAACGGCATAAATAAGCAAACAAGCGGTACAAAGATTATAAAAAGTATCGTCAAGGACTTTACTGCTGTGAACGCCGCTCAGGTGACCGTCGATGATACCGAGGATACAATCGTATCAAAGGAAATCCGCATCGATGTGAAATCCGACGTTAAGATATTCTTCTCGTGTTCCGGCGCGGCGAGTGGTGCCCTGACCATCACCCTCAAATCGTATCAGGATGCCACGGCAAGGACGTATCAGCCTGTGTTGGACATAGGCGGGGCGAATGACGAGATTATAACATTCGTGGACACGATAAAGGGCCTTGCGATCGGTACTTATACTATAGCCATAAAAGCGGTCACATCGGCGAATAGTTTTGTTATAGCGGCCAATTTCGCAACGCTTAATTTGCTGGTTGTACCGGACATATCAGCCTTGATACTGACCGATCCATCCGGACTGACCCTAACCGTCATCAGCGACGATGAAATCGACCTTGCGTGGAGCAATCCTCCCGCCCTGTATTTCGACAGCGTGGAGGTCTACCGCAGCGAATCCAACCTCACCAGCCAAAATAGGGCATGGTGCGACGCTAACGCTGATTTGGTTTACAGCGGCAGTAACGAGAGCTACAACAACACCGGCTTAGACCCCGAAACGCTGTACTATTACAAGGTATTCGCAGTGTACGTCAACGATAGCGGGACGTACTACAGTAGTGGGATAAGCGGGAGCGAAACGACGGATGAGGCGGCGATACCGGATTATCAACAATGGGCGAGTTATCCTGACAGTCCGGTTTTGACGAGCAGTTTTCCATACCAAGCTATTTGGTATTCTCCTACGGCGGGAGTTAATTACCGAATAGGACTTATTGCTTCAACGCATAAAATATATAAAAATTCTAGTACAATTTGCGGCGGTGGCAATACAACAAACACTAAGATATATTTAATGCCTGTTGGTGGTAGTAATTGGGGAAGCGCAAACCCATTTGGTTTTTATCAATATGCTGCAGGCGATATGGAAATGAAAGAAGCAAACTATGATGTTTATGAAGATTCAACACTAACCACCGTCTACTTCGCCAAAACGACGCCGTAGGGAGGCTGACATTCGGCTGATAGCGGCAATGATGATGCGGTGTGGATGATCGGGACGGTAAACGTTTTATAGTTTTAAGTGAGGTGTGGTATGGACGAAGCGTTATGCAAAGAAAA
>CAZCKQ010000139.1:0-5083 GCA_964499315.1 uncultured Eubacteriales bacterium
TTTTTCAGGGAAATTATCTCGCTCTTTTCAGGTATTTTTATTGTACTAAAAACAAGAACCTGCATCGGAAGGAGTGCCCCAGTAATTGAACATATCCGGGAGATTGTTGCCTGCAATGTCTATCCTTATCTTGGATTTCATTTCATCTCCCACAACAACTTCCTGTGCAAGGTCAAGCCAGTCTTTATTCTCCTCTGCAAACTCATTAAGGTATTTTATTGCTACGTCGCCACCCGGGGTGCCGGGGCCGAAGCCATGAGCATACCGGATTTTTATAATTTTCTTTTCACCAGCATTCGCATTATCTTTGGATGTATCTGCACATGCTGTGAATACGATTGAAATTGCAAAAAACATCAGAACAATGATAGAAACTATCTTCAGATTTTTCCGCAACATTAACAATAGCCTCCTTTTTTAGATTAGATATGCTTGCTGTAGAAATACCCGGGTTTCTAAATTATTATATAAGCAATTATTATCAAAATAAATAAAAAAATATTAATATATATCATACAATATTCGGTAAATTTCTTATCCCGTAGTCTTTCGTATCGTTATTTAAAAGTACGGGGATTCTTACTTCAACGATTGTGCCTTTATTTCTCTCACTGAATAAGCATAAACCATATTGCCGGCCATAATACAGCATGATACGGGAATGTACATTCAATATGCCGATACCGGCTTTATCATTTTTCGTTCCTCGGATGCTCGCATCCTGCTCATAAAGCAGCCCATTGATTTCAGCTACAGCCTCCGGCTCCATACCCAGGCCGTTATCAGCAACTTTGATAATCATTACATTCTCATCATCCTTGTCTTTTTTACAGCTTATTGCAACTGTTCCCTTGTCTTTCTTCAGTTCGATACCATGATATATGGAGTTCTCTACCAGCGGTTGGATAATGAATTTCAATATCCTGCACTGCAGCAGTGACTCATCTATATCGAAAGTTTCTTTGAACTTATCCCCATATCTATATTTCTGAATCCTGATATAACGTTCGATATTCTCAAGTTCTTCATGTAAATAAACGAAATCCTTACTATCGTTGATACTATACCTGAAAATCATTGCCATTGATTTTGATATGTCCACAATACTCTTTACATCATTTCTGAGCGCAATACTTCTTATGGTTTCAAGCGTATTATATAGGAAATGTGGATTGATTTGAGCCTGCAACGTTTTTATATTCGCGCTGAGAAGACTCGTTTCCTTATCGACCAGTATCTTCATCAACCCGTTAATCTTGCCGAGCATGATCCTGAAAGCATTCGACAGGATATTTAAGTCTTTATTACGGATATCAGGAATATCAATATCGAATCTGCCCTCGCCGACTTTCTTCATTGATATGACCAGATGCGATATCGGCTTTGTGATACTCTTTGATAGATAATAAGAAAGCAGGAGCGCGAATATTATCGATATTATGGTGATATACATTGAAACACGGTTGGTTTTATCAAAGTACTTGTCTAAATTGATCGTAGGAATAATACATACTATTCTCCAACCTAAGCTCTCGATCGTATAATTTATCAGCAATGCATCACTTGATTGTGTAAATCTGGTAAATCCGGCCGTATTCCTGCTGTTCAATCCCTCATAGTCGATATTATCGAAATTCTGGCCGAGATATGCATTCTCCGGATAATATACTACATTTTTATTATTGTCGACTAAAAATATCAGACTTTTCTCAATGATATTGATGTTTTCAATAGCCTTCCTGATCTCATCATACTTCATATCGATTTGGATAAATCCGATTGCTTTATTATGATACTTGTTGCCGTCATATATCTTTTTTACAAAAGTTATAACAGGCACTCCTTCATTACTTATCGCTTCATAATCGGATTTATGTCCGGGTATGGTCAGAGTATCAACGTTATTACCATCATCGAACCATTTCTGCTGCAATAGCCTGCTTTTGACATAATTTACGCTTGATGAAAAGGTATTGCCATTTAATCCTATCAAATACACCTGATATATGTTTTGAAATGTACGTCTGATATTCTGCAAATCTATTTCTATGGATTTTATATATTCCGCTTTATTTACAACGACATCATCCAATTTCCGCTCCAGTACGGATGAATTGATTGCAACACCGACCAATTGCATTTCAGCGGTTTTTATCTGCTCGAACATATAATCCAGCTTTTTGCCGACCTGCTTGATTATTTCACTGTTATATGTATATGCCTGGTTTTTGATTAAGAGGTTCATGCTGTTGAAGTAATATAGTATAATGAAGATTGAAGAAAGTATAACAATTATGACAAATGAAAACATAAGTTGATATCTTATCGTACTTTTAGTAAAGAAATTAACTCTATTAAGGAATTTTAAAATATTCCTAAACATAATTCTATATATTACCGAAAGATTTGCCCTCAAGAGAATACAATGTCTGTACCTTTTCCAATGACGGGCCGCCTGTAAATTCCGATCGCAGCCAGGCATCTATTATGGATTTGGCCGATTCGATACCTATGACTCTTGCCCCCATGGTTATGATCTGTGCGTTATTGCTTTTAATCAACCTTTCGGCCATATAAACATCATGGCATACTCCGGCGTATACCCCCTGTACCTTATTGGCGATTATCGCCATACCAAGACCTGTCCCGCAAAGTAGAATGCCTCTGTCATATTCCTTCGCCTGTATTTTTAATGCAAGGTTATAACCGATTTCTACGTAGTTGGCTCCATTTTTTTCTTTGCTGTAATTAAGGTCGGCGATATCATACCCTTTGGCTTTAATGTGATCATACAGAGCCTTCTTGAGGGCTACTGCATTATCATCAGCGTCAATGACTATCTTGTGATTCATAACTGGATCCTTCCTATATTGTAATAATAATATAATATCATAAGCTATGGGCGCAATCCATAGCAGTTAACATATAAGTTAAAAAAGGGCTGCCCCTTTAGCCTATCAAGACAGCCCCCGCTATTTCAACAAATGAGTAGTATGTCGCTTATTCTCTATTTCCTTGCAGCTTCTGATTTGGCTATGGCATCGGCATATGCCTTCTTATAGAATGCAAAGGCCTGCTCACAATCCATCTTTTTGCAGTCTTCAATGATCTTTTTCTGACCGGCTTCAAAAGCGGCGTCATTCGTTGCCAGAACAAGCTTCACCATGTTGACGTTCAGATAGCTTTGAAGCTTGCTGTTGATCAGCTTTATTTCAGCAGTTGAAGGCCCGACCTTGCTGGTATAAGGCTCATTAGCGGAAGGCAACGAAAGATGTGTCAGATATGATCATCCAGATCCGTGATGAACTCAGATATTGCAAAATGTATATGGAGGTTTTCAAGGTAAGATATAAGGATTGTCTCTCAGATATTTTTAACGTACCTGAGGAAATCCAGGAGTATGGAATAATAAAACATTTAATACAACCAATATTTGAGAATTATATAGTCCCTTAATCGCATCAGAATAGAAAAGGCAAAAGAACGAACCTAACTATTTTTATCGCGCCTTCAAAAAAACCACAAGCGTGTCGCCTTCTGGATTCAGACGTTCTTCCTCACTCGGATTCAATAAGTAATCCGGACTCTGTACTTCTCCACATATTTCACAGGGTGGTAGGATTCCTTGGACCTGCGCAGTCCCGGTATCCCCATATCCTGCTCGCGATTGACATATGCTGTATCCTGCCATTCGGTCATGCAGAACTGCCGGTTGATGAATTGATACAAGCCCGGTATGCCCCTGACGGCCTTTTCTACATGAATAACGGCGGTATTGCCGTTTTGCATCTCGCCTATCGTGAATGCGGCATAAACGCCGTCAACCTTTATCAGGATGCCTCTGCAGCCAAGCGCAGAATAGTTTTCGAGCAATTCGATTACGGCGGCATAGTCCGACCCCGGCCCTTGTCCTCCCGACCCGTCCCCTCCCGATACGTTCTTCTGAAAGGTCTGAGCAACCCAGGCATCCATGATCTCACGGCAGTTCGCTATATTGTCGGGAGTGATCTTTTCTACTGAAAAATCATGCTCTCTTTCGAACCTGTGTATATGGTTCCTCTTTCCGTCATATTTCTTTCCCGGCAGGTGTACCAGATCCGAGGTGTTGTACAGGTAATCCCAGTTATCGCGGTCAGCCAGGAATTCGCATCTGGCGGCTGACTTAAATAAACCGAACTGATCTTCAGTAACGGCTGAAAAGAAGAGGCCGTTTTGCTTACGGAGCCCGGCTCTGAACGCCTCTTCCGTCAAATCTCCCAAAGGCATGAAATAACTTTCTTCAGCGCCTGGCTTTTGGTATTTGATCCATAACAGCCCATCAAGCTCGGCATACATGTAATTATATACATTTCTCCACATGAAGATATTTGTGAATGTCATCTCGGAGATATGCGGACGGGATTTCTCAAGGTATTTATCGAATATTCTTTTGTCGGTTATCTGTGGGATTCTAAATATCAAATCCGGCATTCCTTTATTATACAGTATGAGCGGATCAATATCCAAATTTGATTCACAACTTTCTATGGAAATTGGCTTTGATTTTACTACGATAAACATTCATTTGTATAGAAAAAAACAATGTAAAAATTAGTGGTGGGGGGTTCCGGTCGAACCGCGTCCCGACTTGGTTCACACGCTGCTACTACATAAGCTTGCTCTTAATATCCTTCAAGATCCTCTTCTCGATCCTTGACACTTGGACCTGTGATATCCCAAGCATCTTAGCTATCTGCACCTGCGTCTTCTCCTTGAAGTAGCGCAGCATGATGATCTGGCGGTCGCGCTGCTTGAGGGACCCGAGAACCTGGCGAAGCGCCAGTCTGTCTACGATACCCGATTCGTTTTCACTGTCTTCGGATTCGATGGTTTCGATCAGCATCGGATGCGAATCGCCAGCCTCCTGCTGACAATCGTAAAGATAGCCGGGCGTCATCGTCGCTTCGGAGGCCATTGCTATCTCTTCCGACGAAAATCCGGTCCTGGCCGAGATCTCGCTCAGCGACGGTTCGCGTCCCAATTGCTTACTCATCTCTTCTCTTGCGTACCTTACCTTATTCGACGTCTCCTTGATGGAACGGCT